>JAERSX010000501.1 GCA_016845285.1 Deltaproteobacteria bacterium
GTTCCAGACCTCCCGGCACAAGGCGACGTCTTCCATGCCGTGGCGGTAGCCGACATCGAAGCGCACCGAGGGGCGAAGCAGGAGGCAGGCTCCCGACAAGGCGGCCACCGATCGCGGCGGGCCCGCCCCATCCTCCCAGGCGCACTCCCGCAGGCGCCCCCACCAGGAGAGCTCGAGGCCAGCCCAGGCGCGTCCTTCCGCGTCCTCCAGCACAGGTCCGGTGATCATCACCCCGTCCACCAAGGCCGTGGCCAGAGCTTCCACGCAGCCTGGCGTCAGCTCGGCATCGTCGTTGAGCAGGAGCACGGCGTCAGCCCCTCGGATCTCGGCGGCGGCCAGACCGGCGTTGGCAGCCTGTGCGAAGCCCACCTCTCCCGCTGTCCGCACCACGTCGGCATCGAGGTCATCTCCCATGCCGAGGAGCCCGGAGGGGGAGTCATCCACGACGATGCAGCGTCGCGGCCTCGCGCTCGCCAGGGCACGCTCCAGCAGGTCGCGACGGTGGTGGAAGGGGATCACCACGATCACACCGTCGGGAGCGACGCCTGCTTCAGCCGCCATCGGTGGGCGGGACCTCGCGACTCAGGCGGAGGCGAAGGTCGTTCTGGTCGTCAGAGACCGCCACCGGATTCCCCTCGTACCAGCCCGCCGCCTCCTCGGGCTCAGGCCGGCCGTCACCATTCTCGTCGGCATACGCACCGATCCAGACCTGCTCGACGGTGGCCGGCACGGCCACGCTCCACTCACCTGGCTCGTCGATGCGGGTGACGCCCACCACCGAGGGTCGCGGCCCCGAGAGCTCCTGCTGATCGCCGTCGAAGACATCGATGCGGATCTGCCCACCCGTGTAGCCCGCGACATCGACGCTTCCGGACAGGGTGATCGTGTCACCACTCGGCGCCGTCGCGCCCCCGGGTGGTGGTTCCTCGGGCACCACGCGCTCGGGATCGTCAGGCACGACCGGTGCAGGGTCGCCCCCGCCGGGCGTAGGAGCCACCTGATGCGGGGGCTGAACCGTGGATGCGCCACCACCACCGCCCTCTACGACGACCGCACTGCCGTCCTCCATGTCGGCCGCCCGGTCGAGAATGGGGTCTTCCCCACACCCCCAAACAGCCAGCACCAGACCAGCCAAGGCCGTCTGCATGAGAGCCCACCGTGGGAGACCCCGCTGTCGTCCTCGCAGTACCATGTCCTCCACCAGACCATCAGCGTTATACCCCGGTGTCATCGGGCTGGCGGCACACAGCCCAACCTCAATGGAGCGGCCATGAGCCTGGTTCAGGGACTGACGCGTGCGGCGATGAGCGCGCCCATCGTGAGCATGGTCTGCAAAGTCTACGTACCGACTCTTTTTCCGCTGACCTTCTTGATTGCGCTCGGGGCCATGAAGCTCGATGCGATCCTCGGCTTCGCCGACGGCTGGCTGCCATCGCCGGCCAACTACGTCATCGCCGCCATCGTGTTCGTGACCTCAGCACTGGTCTGGCTCTGGACCTACCAGCAGCTCACGGTGCTCGGCGAGGGCTCCCCGAGCCCCACGGCCGGCCGTACCCAGAAGCTGGTGACCACAGGAATCTACGCCCACTCCCGCAACCCGTCCTTGTTCGGGAAGCTCGGCGGAGTCTTCGCCGTGGGCGTCGCGCTGAACTCCATCAGCTTCTGCTTCATCATCATTCCCCTGCTCCTCACAGCCAGCCTCGCCGAGAAGGTGATCCGACAGGAACCCCAACTTGTCGACGTCTTCGGGGAGCCGTACCTGCGATACCAGAAAGAAGTTCCGCTCTTTATCCCCTGGAAGCTGTTTCTCGGACGCCGAAACTCCAGTTAGAGTAGATCGTCGAACTGGGGTACGACTTCCCCTCTGACGGGAACCACCCTCGTCTCGCCCCCCTTCCATCTCAGCAGCGCACCCTTCGGAGGCCGCACATGGACATCACCCTCGTCAACCCCCCGGAGAAGCTCCGTGTCTGGGCCGGCATCCCCAAGGCCCATGCCCACGGCGTCTACTGCTTCCCGCCCCTCGGGCTGATGTACATCCAGGCCGCGGTCGAGAAGCGCAGCAACTACGTCGCGGAGATCTGCGACCCCGTCATCGACGACTACGACTACCCCGACTTCGAGGAGAAGCTGAAGCGCTACCCCCTCGATCTCGTCGGCATCAGCACGTACACGCACTCGCTGCCTGACGTGCAGATGACGGTCAACCTGGTCCGCAAGATCAACCCCAACGCCACGATCATCCTCGGCGGGCCGCACTGCGCGATGTTCCCCGAGTACGCCATCCAGCTCCAGGGCATCGACGGCATGATCACGGGCGACGGCGAGGATGCCTTCCTCGAGATCGCCAAGAACTACGACGCCGGCAAGGATCTCAGCGGGATCCAGGGCGTCTGGTGGTACGACGACGCCGGTGAGGTGGTCAAGAACGAAGAGCGCCGTTCCACACGCAACCTCAGCGCCTACCCCTGGCCCGACCGCAGCCGCAGCCGGTACAAGGACTACTACCTGCCGGGCACCAAGCAGCCCCTGTGCACCACCGCCATCACGAGCCGTGGCTGCCCCCACAGCTGCCCCTTCTGCCTCACCTACAAGAAGCAGTACCGCATCCGCGAGATCGACGACATCCTCGACGAGATGGAGCACTGTCTCAGCATCGGCATCACCGAGACCCACTTCATCGACGACCTGTTCACGCCGAACAGCCAGTGGGTGCTCAAGTTCTGCGACGGCATCGAGCGCCGCGGCCTCAAGTTCTCCTGGGGCTACAAGACGACCATCGCCGGCACCACCCGCGAGCAGATCCGCCGCTGCGGTGAGACTGGCTGCAACAAGATCCACTTCGGCGTCGAGTCCGCCAACAACGAGGGCCTCGATACCCTCGGCAAGCACTGTGACACCGACGATGTGCACCGCGTCTTCAAGTGGTGCCGCGAAGAGGGCGTGCGCAGCGTGGCCTACATCATGGTCGCCGGCCCGCACGAGCGCACCCTGGAAGACGCCGTCAAGAACCTCGACGAGATGATCAAGCTCGACGCCGACTTCGCCGTCTTCGCTGTCTACTCGCCCTACCCGGGCACCGAGTCCTTTGCCGACGGCGCCAAGCTCGGTCTCTACGAGGCCGACTGCTGGGATCGCATGATGAAGGATCCCCTCTGCGGCGTCGAGGTCCCGGTCTGCTGGGAAGAGCACCTCAACCGCGACGAGATCCTCGAGCTGCTCAAGATCTCCCACCGCAAGTTCTACATGCGGCCCAAGTTCCTGGCCCGTCAGGTGCTCGGCCTCGAGACCACCGCAGAGTTCAAGCGACTGGCGCAGGGCGCGCTCTCGCTGGTGAAGCTCGAGCTCCTCAACGCCAAGAGCCGCACCGCACCGGTCTGAGATGACCCGCTACGGTACGACCTTGCTGGCGCTGGCACTCTTGCCAGCGCCAGCTGCGTTTGGACAGACACCTTCCGAAGGCGAGGCAGAGGAACCGCTGCGCCTGGAGCAGGCCGACTGGCTGGTGCGGACGGCACGCATCGAAGGCGCCGCCGGAAACGTCAAGGAAGCGGCGTCTGCCGTGGCCGAGACCGCGAGCGGCATCGCCGAGGGAGGTCGACTCGACCACCTCGCCGAGCTCTTGGGACGCGCCAATCAGCTCGACAGACGGATCATCAGCGCTCGCTTGGCGGCCGAAGTATTGGACGAGAAATGAGGCTTTCCACCGAAGAGGATGCGTTCCCCGAGCGGGCGTAAAAACTAGTGTAGACTTCGAGGGCCGCTCTTGCTATGTCAAGAGCACCGTCCATTGTTCGACGTCCTACCTGCCAGGTCGCACCCCGCACTCCTGGCCTACTTCCCGCCTCGTCCTCCCGCCCCTGGAAGTCCCATGTCCGAGCTCAGCCACCTTGCTTTCGAC
>JAERSX010000502.1 GCA_016845285.1 Deltaproteobacteria bacterium
GTGGACGGCTGGGTGGAGGTGCTGGATACCGTACAGCTGGTTCCCGGGCGGCACTACCTCACGCTCCTGGTGGACGGCGAGATCCGTGTGCGCCAGCGTGTAGAGCTGGGACCCGGGCAGTCGGTGGAGCTGCCCTTGCGCGCAGGCGCCGACGACCTGATCAGCTTGGCGGAGACACTGCGTACGACACGCCCCAGCCTCCCCCTACACCCCTCGCAGCAGCTTGCGCTCTCCGAGCTCGAGGCCCCCGTGCAGCTCGTGGTGCAAGACAAGAAGGGTGTCGTCCGCTTCGAGCTCCGCGATGGGGCCGCGGTGCCCGTCCCGCGCCGCGCCCGGTCTCCTTCAGGCGAAGGAGAGGCCACCGGCCCGGCCCTCCGCCTCGGTCTCAGTGGCGCATGGATCTACGACGGTGACTACCTGCTGCAGAACGCGGTCGACGGCGCGCCAGCCGACACGGCCACGGTCAACGCCGGCGCGCCCCTCCTCAGCGTGGTGGGGGAGCAGAGCCTCGGGCCCGTCGTGGTTGGTGCTGGTGCCGATCTGGGGCTGCCGCTGGGCACATGGCATCGTCTGCCATCGGGCGAGACCACCCAGCGTCTCCGCGCCTACCCCCATGTCCAGCTCGGTCTTCCCTTCCTCCGCGTCTCTGCGGGCTGGTGGACCCCCTGGCACCTCGGCCTCGGCGCCCGCGCCCACCTCGATCTGTTTGGGGCCTTCGGTCTCAGCGGTGGCTACCTCCAGGGCCTGGGCATTCCCCGCTCCCGGGACGGCGGGCCCACGTTCGAGCCTGCTGCGTCACGGATGGGATGGGCCGGCGTGCACTGGAGCCTCCGGTAGCGACCGCCTCGTTGGTCGATCATCTTCCCGGCCTGGCAGCCCCCAAGAAACCAACTCCCAGTTGATAGTGGACTACCGCCGCCAGCTAAGACTGCAGCGGCCCCTCACGTCTGCTGCGGAGGGCCTGAATGGTAGGTTCTGCGGGCAGAAATTTCGATGCGTAGGCATGGGCTGAGCCACAAACCCAGGATAGACTGCCCAGTAAATGGGGAGGCTACATCGTGGGATCCATCGTCGTCCCTTGGCTGGGACCCGACCGAGCTCACGACCCGAGTTCTGCTCCTCTCGTACGGGCTGCCATCGTCCACCGAGATCTGCCAGCAGACACTTCGAGCCGAGGCCCGTCTCCTGACCCATGAAACGGTTCACTCTCCTCCACGACGAGCCGTTGTGTCAGCCGCTCGAGGCCTTCCGGCCCGCTCGTTGACGCCCCTTAGCAACATACTGCGTTTACATTTCTTCCTCTATGACGGACGGCTGCCACCGATCCGAGCACCCCACTATACCTGCTACAAGGCCATCTATGGCAGATCAAATGCAAACCATCCTGACATGGTTGCTACCAACGGCACACTATAGCGACCCACATCATCGACGACGGGCACTACTGCTAGCGGCTGTGTGTTTTATGGGCATTGTCATCGGCACTCTAAGGGCAACGACCTTCGGGTTGACCTCGCAGTGGCTGGACGCGCTGGCGATGTCGTTTACCTCCGTCACCAGCTTGGCCGTGCTGCTTTCGCTGCGGCTCGGTCTGAGTCTCTGGTGGAGTCTGTTCGTCCAGTGCAGCGTGCTTGGCACCGTCATCGTGGTGATCGCCGTCCACCGAGGTGGTATTGGAGCACCCGTCCTGACAGTGCTGGCGGCACTGCCGTTGGTCACATCCTACATCAAAGGCACCCGTGCCGGCTTGGCCACGCTAGGTCTGGTCTGGGCGACCGTGCTGCTGATATCTGGGCTTGAGAGCAGTGGGCTGGTCAGCATGGATGACACAGTCGATCCGAGCCACAGGCATCTCATCGACACTCTCGTGGCTCTGATCATCCCCGCGGTGCTGCTGGGCCTCGGAACCGTATATGAGCGGTCGTATATGTCCGCTGTGGAACAGGTGCACCGCGAGCGTGAGTCTGCAAAACGGGACATCGACTTGCTCAGACGGGACAAGATGACGACGGTCGGTCTCTTGTCGGCCGGTGTGGGCCATGAAATCAACACGCCCATCATGTCTGTGCAAACCAACATCGCCTATGCACTCGCTCTCTTGGACAAGCAGGACCCCCAGAACTCACCTGTGATCGAGGCCCTCTCCGACGCACAGATCGGCACCACTCAGATCACCAAGATCACAAGAGATCTCAGGACGCTTTCTCAGGTTGAAGGGGTTCGGGAGCGCACACCCGTCGACCTTGATCATGTGGCAGGCATAGCTCTGGGGCTGACGCGCCAGGAGCTGGAATATCGAGCGGGAGTGGAGACTGAGCTCACCCAGCCACCGTCGGTCCTCGCCATTGAGTCGCGGCTGGTGCAGGTGGTTGTGAACCTTCTCGTCAATGCGGCACACGCGGTCGAGTCAGGCGACAACCCCCAGATCGTGGTGCGCTCGGGAATTGAGAATGACCAATGCTGGCTGGAGGTCGCCGATAACGGGCCTGGCATTTCGGCTGATGTACAGGCCCGGATCTTCGATCCCTTTTTCACCACCAAGGAAGTCGGACAGGGTACCGGGCTTGGCCTGGCCGTCAGCAGCGCAATTGTCCGCGCAGCGGGTGGAACGCTAACGATAAACTCCCAAGAAGGAGCGGGGTCCACTTTCCGGCTCTCGCTACTGCGCACGACCCTAGATGTCTCAGCCGAAGAGGGGTCCGTAAATGAGATGATTCGGCACAGTCGCATCCTGTTCATTGATGACGACCCACTGCTGGGGCGGGCCTTCACTCGACTGATGAAACCTCATGACGTGTCCTGGTTCGAGACAGGCCAAGAGGCGCTGGAACTGCTGGAAACCGACACCGCCTTCGACCTCATTTTGTGTGACGTCATGATGAATCCAATGACCGGGTGGGATGTCCTCAAGCACATGAAGACAAGCCATCCCAGACTCGTGGCGAGATTCGCCTTCCTGACAGGGGGTGCCTTCACCCAGACAGCGCAAGCGGAGATGGACAACACCGAGGTCCCCGTGCTCTATAAGCCTGTCAGTATGTCGGATATCCTGAACCTCTTGGGGCACATAGGGGCACAGCAGGCATCCAACTCGACGCCTCCCCCCTGAACCCCCACCATCTTCCGCCAGCGTCACCGCAGGTGGTGCCGAACGGCTCGAAGATCCGAGCACGGACTTCACACGGGCCCTCTGGGCCGTCACCTCGCTGTTGGTCACTCTCACCGTGAGGGCGGAGTGGCCTGCTGCGATCCTGCA
>JAERSX010000503.1 GCA_016845285.1 Deltaproteobacteria bacterium
GAGCACAGCGGCTCACGTGACTCGATGTGGAGATCTGTGGACGAAACTCGGGGCGCTGTTATCTACTCATGAGTAGATAAATCCATCCCGGAGTTACTCATGCTTACTGCTCTCCCCTTCTTTTTCGCGCTGCTGGCCTGCGATACCGCGGATGAAGCAGACGATGTCCCCCAGACCTCTGACGATGATGTGATCGCGGACACCGCGGCCCCTGAGACGCTCGTCCTCGATCTCGACGGTGCTGGAAACCGCGAGGCCTTCGCCCGGGTACGAGGCAGCCTGGACGAGGATGAGCAGGTCTACTTCTACTGGTCTGGGTACATCTACGATCACCAGGACGCCGACCCCTACGACCCCGCTCAGACCGACTGGGGGAGCCCCATCTTGCAGTTCGAGGGCTTCAACGTGGCCCGCTTCCAGAAGGCGGGGAACGGCACCTACGACATGCTCACTCGTGAGGTCTCGGTCTACCGCAACCTGAACGGCGAGATCATCGACTGCTGGAACAACAGCGCGCTCGGTGCCGAGGAGTCGGAGGATGTCCGGGTCGTGCACGTCCAGAACGACCCTGTGAACTTCCAGGTCGGCGGTGCCGACTACATCGAGCTCGACGACACCATTGCCTTCCGCATGGAGGTCCTGCTGGCCTATCCATCGTCCCTGCCGGTCGATGACTACCCGGAGTACTCCGCAGGCAACACCTACCAGAGCGTCGAGCTGTTCAACTTCTACGCCGATCGTGCAGACCTCGAGGATCCCGATCAGCTCTCCGTTCCCGCGCACATCTCCTGGTCCCGCTTTGGCCAGTACCTTCCCTGGATGAAGATGGGGCAGCGCCCGGGCAAGCTCGTCTACCACGTGCAGGGCTACAAGGTGATGGAGGGCTGGGAGGGTCTTCCCCAGGACCTGCGCGAGTGGGTCGAGGAGAACGCACCGGAGCACCAGGATGCGCCGGAGTTCTGGGGCTGGGGCGACAACATGACCAGCTGGCGGTACTTCGAGAGCCTGGTCTCCGACGGAGAGTACGACTCCAGCTGCCCCTGAGCGCTGCGGCGGTGACTGCGGGGTGCTGGGTAGCCTCCTGGGCATCGGCACCCCGCCCGTTGTCCGTTCGCCAGACATGCGCGCGGCCTCCGTCGGCCTCCCAAGCGTCGTTGGTCACGTCGACCCCAGCGCCTCGATGCGGTGGGCCAATCGTTTCAGGTTGAGTTGGTCAAACAGGACCGCCAGGCCCATGAGCAGGTTCACGTCGCCACCTTCGTCGAGGTCGTAGTGACGGGGACGATGGGGACATGTGTTGGGCTCCCGACCATGGGATTGACGGAGTTGCCGCCGAGCGGCACGTCCAGCTCATGCCCTGAGCGTGGCGGGCACCTTGGTGGCGTCGGTCCACTCCAGGACAGCCCGCCGATGGTTGGTGCTCACCGCCGCCACGCCGCGACCAGACCGGGTGCACATGACGAGAGGGTGGCTGCTCTGGGTCCCGCGCAGGGGCATGAGGACCGCTCCGGTGCTTGCATCCGTGAGGTCAAACCAGCCACTACGCTTCTGCATGTGCCAGTCCGATCCGGACGGGGCGACCAGCGAGGGGATCTCTGCGCGCTCCGTCCAGCGGCTGTCCCGGTGGCTGAAGCTCGCGACCACCATGCCATCGCGGACCCGGAGCACCACCGCGGTGTCGTAGTCGTCGAACTGGTGCATGATTCCACTGCTGACGAGGTGCTCGCCGTCGCGAGAGAACCGCAGGGGGGCGCTGGGTAGCTGGGTGGAGCTGCTGTCGATGTGATCGTGGCGATACAGCGGCGCAACCCCGGAAGAGCGGATGCCCCAGATCGTCAGCGGGCCGCCATCTCGCCACACCAGTCGGTCGCCTTGTTCGGTGAGCGTGGGCTGTGCGTGCGTCTTTGGTGCGCGCCAGTCGTGCTGCCAGGTCGACCAAGCTGCACGCCAGTGCTTCGCCTGTGTGGGGGTGGCGAGCCAGCAGGCGCGCTCTCCCTTGAGATGGCTCAACTCCTGCCCGTCTGGGCCACGCGCGGTCCGGCGCAGCCCGTCGCGCTGGAGCTCCGCTGTGAACCGCGGCTCGCGCACAAGTCGTGGGACCTCGTGTGGCTTCAGGCCCCGCTCGCTCAGCGCAAGCAGTGCCTGGTCCGAGCGGTCGAGCAAGACGATGAGGTCGTGTTTGGTGCGATGGAAGAACAGCTGGCGAGCCGAGAGGTCGGTCGCGCAGACCCCCAGTACCTGCCCGGTGGCGAGTGCCCAGACCACCACCGTGCTCCGAGAGTGGCCATAAGCGACCGCCAGCTTCGTGCCGTCCGCGCTGAACGCGACCGCCACCGGACGCGTCGCGCTGCCGTCTGGGATCGGCAGTCGCGTGAGGCCGATGCACTCCAGCGGTGATGAGGGCGGCCACAGGCTGCGCAGCCAGGGCCGACCGTGCGCCTGTCGCCAGCGCTCCAGCAGCGCCACCAGCCCGGGCTGAGGCTCGGGCGGCTCGGGGGTGAGCCCATCCAGCGCGGGACCGTGTGCCCAGATCAGTCGATCGTAGAGGATGGGAAAGGTCAGGTCCGGATGGGCGGCCAGCAGGTCTCGCTGCATGCGGAGCGCTGCCGCCACCAGCTGCTCGGTGTGGTCGCCCGCCGCCAGCCCGTCCGCCAGGGTGTCGATGGCGTCGCGGCGGATGGCGTCCTGGACATCGGTGAGCGCGGGGTGGGAAGGCATCCTGTCGACGATACCCCGTCCCGACCGAGCAGCCTCTGGTGTCGGTGTCTGTAGAGGTGTCGCGATGTCCAGCACGCCCATGCGGCCGTCGAGCGGCTGCCCCTGGCCTGCGCAGTGCCTCTGCTTCCCAACGCTCCGTTGGTGAGGGCCGACCACTGTCGCTGTTGTCTTGGCTGTCTACGCCACGGAGCCCTCCAGCCGACAAGCGGACACAGGTGGGTTTGTTGTCTCGACGACCCGATGGTTAGATCTCCATGATGAAAAAGATTCTGTTGTTCGCGGTCTTGCTGACGTTGTCTCTGTGTGGGTCGTTGATTGGAATCGACTACAAGCATGTTCGCGATGCAGCTGCGGAGGCGGAGGATCTACGGCACAGCAAGTACGACCGCTTCACGGAGACCTTCTTGGTGGAGCAGCGTGCCCTGGCCGGCTGGGACTTCCTTCCAGATCAACGCTGTGCGCGTGATGCAGGTGCGGTGCTGAACCCGATGATCGAATGGGACGGAGACGTCAGCCAGACCGAGTGGGCGCAGAGAAACCGGGGGGTCGAGCCGATCAAACTGCCTCTGGAGCGCGCGTCGATTCGCGATGCCAAGGATCAGGGCTGGGCGAACTTGATGGCCGTGATTCCCACCGAGGGCGTGGACTTCTCGTGGTGGGATGGCATGCCGCAGAGCTACGACTGCTGGGACATCGACACCAATTCCCCGCGAATGGAATTGATCCTGGAGACGGAGGCGACAGACACGCCGATTCCGCTCGTCGTCGAGATCGTGGACTGGAACGCCCTTCGGCTGGTCGAAGGTCGAAGAACAGGCGATGACCGCTCCGCCTTGGAGGCCCTACGGGGCTGGGTGCGGCTGCTCATGAGCTCGGAGAACCTGGTCAACGTGATGATCGGGGTTGCCTTGCTCAAGCACGAGGCTGACCACCTGCAGTACCTCGATGGAATTGGCGTCACCGTTCCTGATTGGCAGGGCATGGACCACGAAACCGTGAGCATGCTGAGGCGGGTCGCCTTGGTCTCTACCGCATACAGCGGGCTGTACACGCCAGACGACTATGTCCAGGTCTCGGCCGACCTGTTTCCGTGCGTGGCTTTGTCTGAGGGACTCACGCTGGGATCCCTCATTCAGACAGAAGGCCGGGACCTCTTCCCTGCGCAGATGGAGAAATTGACGGCGGGCCTGGAGGCGAAGGGGCAATGTCGGCTGAAGGCGCTTCGGGCAAAGTGGGCCCAAGAACATGACCTTCCAGTGACCCGCGCGTCGGAATTCGTCTGCAGCGTGGCACCCACGCTGAGCTGCTTCCTGAGCCGGACGACAGGCCGGGCTCCCTCGTGGACGCGGCCGATGCTCGCCGAGCTGGCGATGTCGTCGATGTCCGACTTCCCTTTTTCCGGGTATCAGCGTGGCCTGTCCCGATAGGGAGCGACCCACATCCTGTGTTGTCTTCGAGAGAGAGCAGGCCCTGGTCGTTAGAGGAGAAGGGGTGGCCGGAGAAGGTGTGCGCGAGCTGATCGAGGACCTGACCGGGGACGATCTCCACCAGCGAGAGCGAGCAGCCGAGCTGCTTACGGAGCAGCTCGACTCGCCGATGACCATCGATCTGCGCGTGCGCTGGTTGGTGGCGCGACGGGACTGGTGTGCTCTACGGGATCTGGGCGCCGAGGCCGTGCCACCGCTGCTCGAGGTCCTGGCCAGGTCGTGTGCCCGCACTTCGCTCCGCGAGGCGAACTACCAGCGCTCCGGGAGATCCGCCGATGCCTGGCGGAACCAGATCCTCGACGAGATGGTGGTTCGCACCCTCGCAGGCCTCGGTGACCCGGGCGCGGAGGAGGGTGTGATCGGCTTTTTGTTCGAGAGAAACGGGCGCATAGGGAGCGCCTTCGAGCCGGAGGGCGGAGATCCCGGAGGATGGGGAGATGTCCTCGCTGCGCCCCGGAGTCCCTTCTGGTTTGGCTTCCGCGCGGGCTCGCCGGTCTTGGCGGGTTGGGTGGAGGCGCTGACGCCGCTGCTTGGTGAGGACGCCGAGCTCATCCTGACCGCCGCCTGCTATCTGCCCATGAGCGAGGAGCTGGAGGGAGATCGAAGCGACCGTGGCCAGGCGGTCTACCGCTACGACGGGGGGGCTTCGGAGCGTGCGGTCGAGGTGTTGTGTTCCATGAAGACCGAGCGAGCGATACGCATTCTGAGGCGGGTGGCTCAGAAGAAGCGCATCCGCGTGCCGGTCTCGGAGGAATGGAACGACTACGGAGGGGGGATCACGAGCGAGTGGTGGTCCTTCTCGACGCAGCGCAAGAAGGCGCGTCGTGCGCTAGAGGCGCGTTGAGCCCGGGCCCTGGGGTCATCCGCCAGCCACCACCCACATCCTCGTCGCTCGCTCGGGGGAGGGTTGGTGTGCCGACATGGTGGTGTCGCCCAACACGAGTGAGCGGCTATACTGCCTCGAAGTTGCTCGTCTTTCCTGCCCTTCAGGTACCTGTGCATGCCCGACAAGACCCATAGGCGGGGAGGCCCTGCCTCACGCAAGTCCCTACGTAAGAAGAGGGGGGCCAGAGCGGTCGCGGGGTATGGCATGGCCGGCAGCAACCAGGCCATGGTCGATGAGTGGCGACAGTCCAAGGGTGGAGCCGCTGATCAAGGCTTCGAGGATGTCCCGAGGATGGACATGAGTGAACTCATGGGTCCGTCCGCGGGCTTGGATCAGCTGCTGGCTGAGCTGGAGTGTGGAGGCGCACCCTCGGCACAGACGGTTCAGTGCCTGGAGAACTTCACGGCAGACGGTCTCTTGCCAAGGGAGGCCTTGGACACCTGGTTCGAGAACCTCGAGCCAGAGCAGAGGGTCCTCGTCCAGGGGCTGGTGGAAGACATCCTTCCGTGGCATGCGGAGGAGATGCGTGCGGATGGAGGGCTGGGCGCCTTCCCGGGAGCCCAGGTGGCTCTCCAGACCCCAATCCGGGGCCAGTCATTCGAGAAGAACAAGGAGAGGCTCTATCCCCTCGGCCGCTTCAGTGGTGACCCGAACGTGTCCGACGAGGCCCTCGTGTCGGTCAGCTATGTCAAGGATGGCGAGCTGGTGACCGAGGAGATGACTCGTGCCCGGGCGCGCCTGACTGCCCTCGAGCACGGCAGTGCCACGATCCGGACGCCCAGTCTGGATGTGTCCCACCGCGATGAGGTTGATCAGCTGCGGTGCGGGCCGGGCATCCCGGAGGGCTGTGAGTACATCAAGCACCTGCCTGATCAGGAGACGGCGAGCGGCGTCGAGCGTGCGGAAGGTGTCGACCCCACCCTCTCCGGAAGCGTTGCGGAGAGCAACAAGGAGTGGAACAGGCGGCTTCCCGCGGTGATGGCGGTGACAGGTCTGAGTGAGCAAGAGCTTCGATATTGTGTGAGCCAAGGCCGAAGCTCGGACGCCTACGTGGTCCTCGAGAGCGTCTTGCAGAACCTGCCCATTCCGGGGACGGGGCTGGCGAAGCCTGACATGGCGCTCGACGTCTTGAGTTGGTTGGCCACCGTGACGGGGATGAATGTGGATCCCCAACAGATCCTCATGGACATGAGCCGCTCGGGTGAGCGGCACGAGCCCCTCGACGGCGCGTCCGTGGAGCGTGCCTGCATCCAGAAGCTGCAGCGCAAGCTGACGGAACAGAACGAATAGCGGCTGGCTTGCAGAGCGCGATGAGGTCGAGGGCTGAGCCCCGGCGGGCCGCAACAAGAGAGACCACACCCAAGCCAGCGTGGGGTGAGGCTCGTCTCAGTGGTAGGTCTGGGCCGCCCCATGGGCGAGCGGCCTGCTCGGCAGGAGCCCTGTGCATGCGCCAATTGGGCCCCGGTCACGGCTGACCCAGGCGCTCCGAGACGGTCGGCGCGAGGGTCTCGGCGACCTTCTGTGCTCCCTCTTCGCTCAGGTGCAGCGTGTCGGTGAACCACCTGTGCGTTGGCATGGTGCCAAAGGCGGGCCGCAGGTCGACGAGGGTGGCACCGGTCTCTTCGGCAACCGTGGCGTGGTCGCGCTCTCTTCTCCACACAGCTGCTGTCCGTAGGCGGCCAGATCTGCGTGCTCTCCCTCGACGGCGTGTTGCAGGCAGCGCAGCGCCTGTTCGCAGCCTGATCCACGCTGGGTGAGCTCCCCTTGCGGCGGGTAGTCGTGGTTGCGGAGCACTGTCGTCACGATCACAGGCGCTGGGCTCGCAAGGTCGGTGGCTGATACCTCACCTGCCCTAGGGTCAACCTGGACGAACGTCGTGAGGCCCCAGCTCTTCAACTCGCCCAGGCGGGCGAGGTGCTGAGTAGGACGCCGAAAGTCCACCGTTCCATTGAGGATTCGACTCAGGGTACGTCGTACCGCGTCCGCGCCCGGTCCCAGCTCCCCCAAGTGTTCCTCCACCACAGTGGGCAGTCCAGACGGAAAGTCCCTGCAGAGCGAAGTGGTGCCGAGCCCGAGCGGAAGGCGGGAGAAGACAGGATGGAAGGGGGCCGCCACGTACCCCTTGGGAACCTTCCTCGACCGTCGGGGGTGGTACAGGTGCAGGAACAGTAAGTCCCACTGCTGCCCGTCAGACGAGACCACCTCAAAGGCATCGACATTACCCTCGACCCCGCGAACCTCCAGCGAGCCCAGCCGATGGAACATCAGGGTCGCCTTCCCACGCTGGGTACGAAGGCGAGCCAGGTACTTGAACTCGCCCACGCTGCCGTTCACAGGGATGGGGCTAGTGGGGCTCCTTCCGAACTCTCCGGTGCTCCCCGAAAGCTCGTCGCAGTTCTCGCCGCCGACGATCAGGTCTCGGACGAAGTTGTGAGGAACGTCGGCGAGCTGCTCCTCCACGGTCTCGTCCTTGTGTAG
>JAERSX010000504.1 GCA_016845285.1 Deltaproteobacteria bacterium
CCGGAAATGTGGATGAATTTGTGATCCCAGGCCCCGTCAAGTGGAAGGTCGTTCACGATGCTGGGGAGGAACACCTGATCGCAGAGCTGCCAGGCCCCTTGAGTACAGACCCAGAATCCATGGAGTTCATGACCAGCTGTACCGATCTCGCTGTTCGGGACCCTTATGGGCTCATCTCTGGATCGGTGAGAGACTGCCTGCGTTCGGTGCGAAACGAACCTCTCGCAGACGAAGTCCAACACAAGCGAGATGGGTTGTTGTTGGTGGTCAGAGGTGGCAACTTCGATGAAAGCCTCCCGATTTATTACCAAAACCGAGCGCGCTACCCTTGGCAAGTCGACCAGGTCGGAGAGTACAGAGGTTTTCGCTGCACCATCCCCGCCCATTGACACAGATGGTCTCGGTTCGCCCGGCGTGCGCGCCTTCACCCACTCCTGAATCGAAGGTGGTGGTCTCCGCTGGCCCCCATCGGATCTCGCTGTCGGTACATGTTCCGACTGGGATGGAGCCGGCACAGGTGTCGGAGGCGGTTCGCCAGCTCGCGAGCTCGGGGCGCATCTTGTGCAGTGAGGCCTTGGACGGCGAACGAGCAGCATCGGATGACGGGCGCGAGCATCCCCCCCAGCCCTGAGTCACCGACTCGGGGCCGAGATCTTCCCCGCCGAAGCCGCCACGGCCAGCCATCTGCGGTTGGTCCCTGGCCGCAATCAACGCGGAGGACGCGACGGATGTGGGAGACTGCGCGCCCCGTCGAAAGCGGAGAGCGAACGTGGGTGATCCACTCGGACTGCTCGAACACGTGCCGGAGCTGGCCCGGCCGGCACGGCACCCCGTCGTGAAGAAGGCGCTCGCCAGCGGCAAGCCCCTGAAGGTGTACCGGGCCCTCTGGATGGGCAGCCTGCTCGGCTGGTTCCCCCAGGACACCCAGGCCGTGCGCGCTGTGCTGAAGCGGCGGCGCCTCTTCCGCGACGAGGCCCGTGCGCCCGCCATGTTCCGCGTCAACGGGGTCGGCTTCGCCTTGCACGGCAAGGAGGACCTGAACCCCGAGGACGGCAGCTACATCGCAACCCACTTCTTCACCTTCGTCTTCTTGCCCGTGCTCCCCGTGGGCCAGCACCTGGTCATCGCCGCCGAAGACGGCGGCTGGCACTGCTTCGGCAAGGTGCCACCGTCCCAATGGGTGCGGGCCTGGCGGGGGCTGGCGAGCCTGGCGGTCCTGGCGGTGGCCGGAGCCATCGGCTGGGCGGTCTTCCAGGGCGGCCGCGTCAACGACGTAGTCGTAGAGAACGCCCTCGAGGTACCCGTGGTGGCTCACGTGGGCGAGGTGCGGATCGACGTGGGGCCGACCGCACGGACCAAGGCGGAGGTGGCCACGGGCATGCAGCCCGTGCGCATCGAGAGCATCGACGGGCGGGTGCTCGAGGAGGGCGAGCTCGAGGTGCGCAGGTGGGCCGATGTGATCGTCTGGAACGTGCTGGGCGCCGCGCCCCTGTACCTCGAGCACGTCTGGTACACGGAGCACGATGCCCCGGTCGAGGAGCGGCCGGCGATCCCCCACTGCGGTGACCGGGCCATCGTGCACAGCGACGCCGACTACATGTACCGGCCGGCGCCCGCGGAGATCAACAGCTCGTCCTCGTCCTCGGTGATCTGGCAGACCCACTTTGATCTCGAGGAGGGCGGCTGGTCGATCTGCGAAGACTTCCTGGCCGGCTACGAGCGCTACGACGAGGCGGCCGCGCTGTACACGGCCCAGGCTCGGGTCACAGAGCCCGACTCCGTCAGCCGCGCCGTGGAGGCGATGCGGATCTACAAGAACGGCCCCGCAGCCCTGGCGTGGGTGGAGGCCGAGCTGCCACGCCTCGAGAGCCTCGAGCTGCACCGCGTGCGGCAGACCCTCGCCGAGGCCGAAGGCGTCGATCTGAGCGAGGAGTACGCGAAGCGCCAGACCGCCGCCCCGGAGGATCCCGAGGCCCACTACCTGGCGGCGCGCGCACTGACCGATGCAGAGGCCCTTCCGCGCGTGCGCTCCGCCGCCCTCGAGTTCCCGGACCATGTCTACCTCGCGCGCTCCCTGGCCTACCTGCTTCACCACGAAGGCCACTACGAGGAGGCGCTCGTCGCCCAGGACCGGCTCCACGAGCTGGACGGGGCCACCGATCGAGAGTGGGCCATCGGCCGCGCCCACACCCTCGCGGCTGCCGGCCGTGTGGCTGGGGCCGTCGCCCTCCTCGACGCCGAGCAGCCCCAGGATCTCGACGAGCACCTGACCTGGACCTGGATCAAGGAGCAAGCCGGACCGGTGCCGGTGCCCGCCCTCGCCGAGCAGGAGGAGTACATCGACTCCTTCCTGCTTCGTGCCGAGCTCGGCGAGCGTGAGGATCTCGCGGCGCTGCCCGAGCACCTCGCCGAGCTGGGCCCCCTGCTCGAGCTCATCGCGGCGGTGCATGACGGCGGCGACGTGACCGCGGCCTACGAGGCCTCGCCCAACGGCACCGAGTACATGCTGCACCCACAGACCATGTTGCTGGTGATGGGCGAGGTGGTGCGTGGCGGAGACACCGAGCTGCTGGCACGCCTCGAGAACTCGGGCGCCCTCGGGAGCAACGGACGTCTCGCCATGCGCGGTCTCCAGCCCGGGGCCGACGAGGACGCGATCCGCCAGCTGCCGCGCATTCGCATGGAGGCGGCGCTCTTCGCCTATGCCCGCCAGCCCCATGTCACGCCGGAACGGGCCGCCGAGCTGCGCGCCGAGGTCGCGGAGCTGGACTACGTGAAGGGCACCCTGGCCAATGCCTTGCGCACCTGGACCTTCCGCGAAGGGGTGGCGGCCCCCTGAGGAAGGTCCGAAGACAGCCCGACACCCCTCGATTCCCATGGTGCCCAGGTGGAAGAACGTGCTGGGTCAGGCCTGGATGATTCACCCGACGTGGCCCGCGCCCCTCACTCGCAGTCGCCCAGCTCGGGCACGGTGACATCGGTGTCGCCCTCCACCGAGATCTCGATGGTGTCGAAGCACAGGTCGGGACTGGTCTCGCCGGGGGTGAACACCCCGCCCCAGAGCTCGTAGTCGCCATTGGGCGCATCGTAGACAGCCTCACCCTCGCAAGGGTTCTCCCCAGAGTAGCTGTAGACCTCCACGCTGAACGCCTCGGGATCCGTGGAGATGACAGCACACGCCGCCGCACCCACGGGGTCACCATCCTGGAGCACGACACCGAGGAAGGCCTTGCCCACCTGTCCGCTGATCTCACCGGTGGTCACGGTGATGACGCCCGAGGTGGGATCGGCGTCGGTGTCGGTGTCGGTGTCGGTGTCGGTGTCGGTGTCGGTGTCGGTGTCGGTGTCGGTGTCGGTGTCGGTGTCGGCTTCGTCGCCACCTGTGTCGTCGTCCTTGTCGCCGCAGCCGATCAGGGCCGCTGCGAGCGCGGCGAGGACTGGGAGTGTGCGCAGGTTCATGGTCTCCTCCTCGACACACCTTAGACCTTGGGGCCTGCGCACCTGGGCTTGCGCTGCCTTTGGGCCACAATGGCAAGCTCGACCGACTCGTCGGGGCCACCCACATGAATATCGACGTCCTCAGCCTCTCCTTCAGCCGTCGGCTCGGAGCCCTCGTGGCCACCGTGGCCTTGTTCGGCCTGCTCGGCTCCGGCACAGCCCCCCGAGCCCAGACACCCTCGTCGACGCCGCAAGCCGACCTGGCCACACTCGACTCAGTGCTGGCC
>JAERSX010000505.1 GCA_016845285.1 Deltaproteobacteria bacterium
GGACACGTCTGAACGAGTCCCTGGTCATACGCGGCGGCGTGGGCTCTGGCCTGACCGTGGGCATCGGCTCGCCCGACCTTCGCATGGTCGCGGCCCTGGCCTACGAGCCCCCGACCGAGCGGGACCGTGACCTCGACGGCATCGTCAACCGGGACGACGCCTGCCCGGACGACCCCGAAGACCTCGACGGCTACCGCGACGTGGATGGCTGTCCCGACCCGAGCACCACCGTGCACATCACCGTGGAGGACCTGAGGGGCGACTTCGTCTACGGCGCACACACGGTGGTGGAGACGGAGTCTGGCGCCCAGTCCGGCGGCGCCGACTTCGAGCTCGGCCTCCACCCGGGCACCTACGACATCGTGGTGGATGCCGAGCGCTACCAGCACCTCGAGGCCACGGTCAGCGTGCCAGAGCCCACCAACATCCCCTACGTGGTGTTGCTGACCATGGAGCCCTTGTTCGGCATGATCAGTGTCAAGGTCACCGACCCCGACGGCACACCCATCGACGCCATGCTCGTGGTGGATCGCGACAAGCCCGTGGCGCTCGTGGGGGGTCTGGGCCAGGTCGACGCGGACGCAGGTGATCACCTCGTCTTCGTCACCTCCAATGGCTACAAGCCCCAGCGCCTGGACGCACGCGTCGATCAGGGGCAGCTCACCGAGCTCTCGGTCATCCTCGAGCCGGCCAAGGCGCGGGTGACCCGAGAGAAGATCGAGATCCTCGAGAAGGTGTACTTCGACACGAACAAGGCCTCAATTCGGCCCGAGAGCTTCGACCTCCTCGATGATGTCGCGGACATCCTCGAGTCGAACCCCGACATCCGCCGGATCCACGTCGAGGGTCACACGGACTCTCGCGGCAGCGCCGCGTACAACAAGAAGCTGAGCGACAAGCGCGCCAAGGCGGTCCGTCAGTACCTCATCGACCGCAAGATCGCGCCCGGCCGCATCGACTCCACCGGCTACGGCGAGGAACGGCCGGTCGATGATCGCGACGTCGCAGACGCCTGGGAACAGAACCGTCGCGTCGAGTTCGTCATCACCGAGCGCGACAAACCCGAGTAGGCCGAGCTGGCCTCAGGCCAAGAGCAGGGTGCTCCAGAGCGAGCGCCCGCTCACGCAGGCTCCTCTCCTTCGGTGGGGCTGGGGCCGTCCACCGCCAGCACCAGCGCCGCACACAGCTCCACCACGTCGCCGATCCGGTCAGAGAGATCGCCAGCCGCCCGTCCGGGACGGCGCCAGATGATCTGGCGCCCGACCAGGGTGCTGCCTGGAAAGCCGTGCACCACAGCCAGCAAGGGGCCACGAACCTCGGAGTGGAGCAGGAGGCGTCGGGCGGCGTCGGGACTCCGCGCGCTCACCACCAGCAAGCTGTCGAGGATGGGGTCACCCAGCCGCAGCCCCGCGTTGCCCGGCTCGCGACGCATCACGCGCAGGTCCTCGGGCAAGGGCAGATCGACCTGTCCCCGGATCTGAAGGGTCGGCTCATCGCGTACCTGCCGTACGCCCACCTCCAAGGCCACGCCCTCGGCGAGCCCCTCCAAGTGCAGGCTGTCTGCATCGAGGCTGAGGCCCCAGCGCCCCGCTGCCGCCCGCCACGGCGCCACCGCCTGACGCTCGATGGCACGCACCACGTCGGCCGCCGCCCCGAGCCGGTGACGCAACAGGGTCGTGAGCACGTCGTCTTCATAGAAGCTCAGGGTGTGCGTACGCAGCTGGAATCCCTTTGCATAAGGCAGCACGGCCCGCAGGGCGGTCACCACCTCGGGGGCGCCGAGGAGGGCGCGTACCTCCTCTGGGTCGTCGGCCTTGACGTGCAAGAGGCGATCGAGACGCGGCTCTCCCAGCTGTACATCCGGCCCCTTCGCGAGCTCCATGAGTCGGTCGCCCGCGGTCTCGTACCGGACCTCGAGCCCGGACGCCGGCGGGCGTCGGAATTCGGCTGTCAGCCGGGTCTGGAGACGCCGACTGTTCTTGTTTCCGGTCCAATAAAGTGTCGCGAAAGCGGCGATCCCATCGAACTTCCCGCGCACGATGGGCTTTCTCGAGTCAGGCTCGAGATCGTGCAAGACCGCGTTGCGCTTCCACCGTCGAATGTCATCCTTCTCACGACGGGTCTGCGCGTAGATCGCGGCGCCGCCGACGAGCACCGACACCACAATGAACAGCAGGTCATCCACACTCAAGTCCCGGGAACAGCCATCTCCAACAAGCCGAGCATGAACCAGAAGTGGAGACCGGCGCCAGCGAGCACGAAGAGATGCCAGAGCTCGTGGTGGCCAAAGACCCGTGGCCAGGGATCGGGACGCTCGAACAGGTAGACGGCAGCTCCGAAGGTGAAGCAGAGGCCGCCTGAGACCAGCACGGCGAGCTGACCCAGGGCGAGCTGCGGCACGATGAGGGGGGCTGGAATGACGATGATCCAGCCCATCACGAGGTACACGGCGGTGCTCAGCCAGGCAGGGCAGTCGATCCAGAAGAGCTTGAGGGCGATGCCCGTGAGCGCGAAGAGCACGACCGCCAGCAGCATGCCGAAGCGCCACGCACCGTCGAGGAGATGGAGCAGCGGTGGGACGTAGCTACCCGCGATCAAGAGGAAGATCGCGGCGTGATCCAGGCGGCGCAGCCAGCGATTTCCGGCGGGTCCCGCGTCCACGAAGTGGTACACGCTCGAGGCCAGGAAGAGGGCCGCGAGCGTGACCCCATAGACGGCCATGCCGGTGAACTTGACGGGGTCGTGCGACGAGAAGTGCAGCAGCAGACCCGCACCGCCCAGGGCCCCCAAGAAGCCCAGGAAGTGGGTCAGCGCGCTCACGGGCTCCTTGAAGAACACCGGGTGCGCGGTCATGCGACGCCACATGGGGGACACCGTTCCTCCTACCCCCTCCATCTACGGTGTCCGCTGTTTCGCCGTGTCCCAGCTCTGCAATTGCTGCGCTACGGTTCGGGCCCCGACCGGCGACATCCGTGACACACCACACCACGGCAGCGCCCCAGACCCGTGTTCCTCAGGGCGCCGTGAACACGAGCGGGGTGGACACGATGGCGATGCCCCCGCCCTCGGGGGACGAGAACTGCATCGCCCCGAATGTCTCCATCAAGCAGCCCTCCAGCGGGCGATCCCGCAT
>JAERSX010000506.1 GCA_016845285.1 Deltaproteobacteria bacterium
GCGCCGCATCCCACACCGGGTGGTCCTCCGCCTGCGCCGGCAGGGGCGCCGCCCACACCCGCGGGTCCACCGCTCGATGGTGGGGCCGGGGGCTAGCGCTCTTCCTGCCAGGGCTCCAGGCGAATGTCCACGGGGGGCGGCTCTGTCTCCGGAATGGCCCAGGTGTTGCCCCAGAGGGTACGGCCCCCGTCTACGATGAAGGTCTGGCCGGTGGTGTAGGCACCTGCGGGCGAGGCGAGGAAGGCCACCTGCCAGGCGACTTCGTCGCAGCTGCCCAGGCGCTTCATGGGGATCTCGCGCTGCATCTCGTAGGCCAGCTCGCGGCCTCCGGGGTAGTTCAGCATGCCGCTCGACGCGATGATGCCGGGCTCCACGCAGTTCAAGCGGATGCCATAGGGCGCCCACTCGACGGCCAGGGTGCGTGTCATTGCATCGACACCGGCGCGGGCCGCGACCGAGTGGGCCATGCCTGGGAAGCCGCGCTGGGTGAGCATGGTGATGTTGATGATGGCGCCGCCGTTGGCCAGCATCCACTGGTCGGCCACCGCCCGACTGAGCGTCCAGGTGCCCGTGAGGTTCGTGGCGATCACCGCGTCCCAGCCGCGGTCGCTGATGGTCTCGGCTGGCGCCATGAACTGGCCGCCGCCGTTGTTGACGAGCACGTCGATGCGGCCCGTACGCTCCAGGACCTCACCCACGAAGGCGCGCACCCGCTCCCGGTCGCGGATGTCACAGGTGAGCCCGATGACCTCGCGCCCCAGCTCTTCGCTGAGACCCGCGGCTGCGGGCTCGATGTTCTTTGCCTTGCGCGAGGCGATGACCACCGTGGCACCCATGTGACCCAGCACGCGGGCGATTGCGATGCCGATGCCGGTACCACCACCGGTGACGACGGCGACTTGGTTCGCGAGGAGATCGGGCTGGAAGACGGACGAGGTCATGAGCGCTCCGGGCGGGTGCGGCTTGTATCGCGCCGAACGGTGTCGAGTTGGGCCCCTCTGACCGCCGCGCGTGGTAGATCGGCGCCTATGAAGCTCCTCGTCACCGGTGGCTCCAGCTTTGTCGGAGCCCACTTCTGCAAGCTCGCTGCGCGTACCCACGAAGTGGTCGCGCTCTTCCACACCAACAAGGTGCGCCTGAACGGCGTGACCCCGCTGCGCGCAGATCTACGTCGGACACGAGATCTGACCGCGCTCGAGGCCCTCGACGTAGACGCGGTGGTGCACATCGCGTGCAAGATCCGCGGTCGCGGGGCCACCAAGGAGGAGGACGCCTCCGAGGTGGCGGCGCGCATCAACGGCAGCATGATGGACAGCGTGCTGGCCCTCGGCAAGCCCGTGGTCTACGCCTCGTCCACGGTGGTTCACTGGAACCAGGACACGCCCTATGCCCGCAGCCGGCGGGACGATGAGCAGCGCCTCGCCGCCAGTGGCCTGCCCTACTTGATCCTGCGGCCCAGCGCGCCCTACGGCCCTCGCCTCGCCAACCACACTCCGCGCCACAAGGAGAGCTTCCACACCCTCGTGGAGCTGGTGCGAGGGGCGCCCGTGGTGCCGGTCATCGGCGATGGTCAGTACCGACGGCAGCCGCTGCATGTCGACGACTTCAGCGCGGCCATCCTGGCCTTCCTCGAACAGGGTCTGCCCAACCGCGCCTTCGACATCGGCGGCGCCGAGGCCATGACCTTCGACGACGTCATCGACACCATCGGTGGTGCACTGCACAAGAAGGTGCGCAAGCTCCACCTGCCGAAGGCGCTGTTCGTCCAGGTGGCCCGGTTCAGTCCCGACTTCGATCCCAGCTTGATCGCGGCGGTGGACGAGGACGAAGTAGCCGACCCCACCGAGCTGACGGCCGCGTGTGGGGTGGCTCCACGCGACTTCCGCCAGGGGGTTCGCAGCCTGGTATAGGCAGCGCGGAGCCCTTGACTCAGCCGCTTCCCTCGGCCTCCCTCTCTGCCTGCTCGCGAGCCACGTCCTCGACGGTGGTCGGGCCGGCGTGGAGCTCGACGGGATCGTGCTTCTTGCGGAACCGCATGTTCATGAGCTCCACCATCAGGCTGAAGCCCATGGCGAAGTAGATCGTGCCCTTGTTGACGTGCTGTCCCATGCCTTCTGCGGTGAGCAGCACGCCGATGAGCAGCAGGAAGCTCAGCGCCAGGATCTTCATCGACGGGTGACGGTTGACGAAGTCACCGATCTTCTGGGCGAACAGCAGCATGACGACGACCGCGCTGATCATCGCGGTAGCCATGACCCAGATCTCGTCGGCGATGCCCACCGCGGTGATCACGCTGTCGAGCGAGAACACGATGTCGAGCAGCATGATCTGCAGGATGGTCACGGCCAGGCCTGCGGTGCCGCCTCCGTCATCACCGTGCTCTTCGGGGACCTCCAATTTCACGTAGATCTCGTGGGTGGACTTGCCCACCAGGAAGAGGCCGCCGCTGAGCAGGACGATGTCCCGACCGGTCACCACGTGATCGAAGACGCTGAAGAGGGGCGCGGTCAGGCCCATGATCCAGGAGATGGCGAAGAGCAGTGCCAGGCGACTGATGAGCGCCGCGCCCAGACCGAGCCGGTACGCCACCGGTTGCTGCTCCTTGGGTAGACGGGACGCTAGGATCGCGATGAATACGACGTTGTCGATGCCGAGCACGATCTCCAGAGCGCACAGGCTTGCCAGCGCGACCCAGGTGTCGGGCTGAGATAGCGAGGCGAGGATCGACGGGTCCACAGCTCCCCTCCAGACAGTTGTCCGAATCGTCTATCCTATTGTCTGAGGGCCCTGACCTGCCCTTGACGGGTCTCTGGTTACCGGGGCTGCATGACCAGCACCGGAACCACCTCGCAGGATCGGCCACTCACAAACGCCACAGCCCAGGGACTGCTGGACTTTGTCTGGGCAGGCCCCTCTCCGTTCCACGTCGTGGCCACCGCTGTGCGTCAGCTCCAGGCTGCGGGCTTCACCGCCGTGGACGAGCGAGCCGAGCCGGTCGCGCTGCACCCGGGCCAGGGCTACTTCATCCAGCGTGGCGGCACGGTCATGGCG
>JAERSX010000507.1 GCA_016845285.1 Deltaproteobacteria bacterium
AAGGGTCTCGGTGTCGGGTTCCACGAGGGAGGGTTCGTCGTTGCTCGCCGCGAGCGACTCCGGCGTGAGCAGGGAGATGAGCGGCAGTCTGCCAGCCTCTGCCACCCGGTAGCGGAGCCATCCCAGGTAGTTCTCTCGCCACCAGTCGTGGAACGACTTCTCCAGCATCTGGCCCTCGAGGACACGGCGGTAGGCGCGGTCGTCGTAGCGGCGGCCGGAGATCCAGTCGCGAACCATGAAGCTCTGGCCGTCCCACAGCGCGTACTGGCTGGAGTTGAAGGTCCACGAGCCGGTGTTGACGTAGGTCCGGTTGGGCTTCAGGTCGATGATGCCTGGAAGGTGGGAGTGGCCGCAGACCAGATGGCGGAAGGGGATCTCCGAGATCTGTTCGCTGATGTGGCGGGTGAGCTGGCCCGGGTCTCCCAGCTGGTTCTGGGTCCAGTAGTGGATGGTCAGGTCCATCCGGTCGGCGGTGGCGTGTCGTCCCAGGGCGCGGAGCACGCGTCCATAGGCGCCGGTCCAGAGTGCCGCCTTGTGGAACAGCCAGAAGGCCACTCGGTTGCCGACCGTGTAGAAGTTTTCGAGGGGCAGGCGCATCCAGGTGCCGCACACACGCTCCACCATGTGGTGGATCTGCGTGGCGAGGTGGGTCTGCTCCAGGGCAGGGCCGATGAAGGGATCGTACTCGTAGCCGTGCTGGCAGAGCACCTGGTCGCCAATCTCCAAGCGGCTGCACACATCGAAGCGCAGGAGGTCCTTGAAGAGCGAGATGTCGTAGTCGTGATTGCCCCAGATGTAGATGACACCGTGACTCTCGGCGAGTCGAGCGAGCTCGCCGATCAGGCGTGCGTGCGCCTTCAGCACACGGCTCATGGACCAGGCCTGGTGGAAGTCGATGGCATCGCCGGCGACCACCAAGGTGGCGTCTTCCTGCCTCACCTGGTCGAGGAATGCGATGAGCTCACGGTCCTTGCCCAGGAAGGCGTCGGAGCGTGTCCCGTCACCCAGGTGGAGATCGCTGATGAAGTAGATGCGCTGTGCCGGATCGAGCTTCCGTGTCACATCGAGCGGGGTCGGGCGTTCCCAAGCGGGCATCGGTCTCCTGCATCCGGAGTCTATCCAACGACTCGACCAGTCGGACACCGCGGTCAGCTGGATGGCCCTTGCGCGCGATACAGGGTCTTCGGTCGAGGAGGCCAGGAGAGGGCATGACGCAGCGGGGGACATCGCACAGAGGCACCGTCGGCGAAGTCCACTTCGTGGGCAGCTTTCCAGGGCGCCTTCCGGAGCCACACCTCCCCGAGGTGGCCTTCGTCGGTCGCAGCAACGTAGGCAAGTCCAGCGCCATCAACACGCTGCTGGGGCGCAAGAAGGCCGCTCGGGTCAGCCGTACCCCCGGGCGTACGCAAGCGGTCAACCTCTTCTCGCTGGACCGGCGGCTCAGCTTTGCCGACCTGCCTGGCTACGGCTTCGCACGGGTCCCGCCGCAGGTCCAAGAGCGCTGGCGGAAGTCCATCGAACGCTATCTGCGCGATCGCGAGACCCTCGAGCTGGTCGTGGTGCTGGTGGACGCCCGCCACCCGGGGCAGCGCTCCGATGGGCAGATGCTCGATGCCCTGCGCCGCTACGACCGCAGAGCCTTGGTGGTCGCCACCAAGCTCGACCAGGTCGGTCGCTCTCGCCGCGCCCGCCACCTCTCCACGCTGAGCAAGGATCTGGGCGTGCCCCGCAAGGACATCATCGGATTCAGCTCCCACGAGAAGCTCGGCACCGACGAGGTCTGGGGCCGCATCTTGGCTGTCACCGAGACGGCCTGACCGCGGTGCCCTCCCTCAGTAGGAGCTGCCGGGCACCAACACGATGATGTCGAGACTGTCGAGCAGCACGGTGCCGTCGCCCACGACGTTGAGTGTCAGCCTGAAGAGCTGATCCTCGGTGTTGGCCGCCACCACGCCGCGGAAGGTCAGCGTGAAGTCGAGCTCCTGGCTCTCGGCGTTGGGGTCGAAGTCTTCGTAGTACTCGGGGTCGATGGCCGTCACGAAGCCCCACTCGTCGCCGTCGATCTCGAGGGAGACCTGGTCGAACTTGATGGAGCTGATCAGATCTTCGATGGCGCCGGTGATGGTGTTGCGGAAGGAGGCGT
Organism: Deltaproteobacteria bacterium; assembly: GCA_016845285.1. Classification (GTDB taxonomy): domain Bacteria; phylum Myxococcota_A; class UBA796; order UBA796; family UBA2385; genus BH17. Next base: position 2,144 of record JAERSX010000507.1, read on the forward strand.
TGGATCCGCTCCACTTGAAGACGAGCAGATCGTCGGCCGAGCCATCTCCGTCGGTGTCGGCGTAGGAGCCGGTGGCCTGGGCCAGGCTCTGCATCTGGGTGTACGGCGTGTTGGTGTAGTTGTTGACGTGGACGCCCACGATGTACGCGCCGAGATCGCTGGCGCCGACCACCACATCGCCTTGCCCGGCGTCCTGGCTGCAGCCGCCCGGGGAGGGGTAGCCGTTGTCCGGATCGCGTAGGTCATAGTCGGTGGCGAAGATGAGCACGGGCAGCGAGTAGTCACGGAAGCCCATGCCACCGTTGGAGCCGCCACCAGAGCTGGAGCTGCTGTAGGCCTCGCCGCCGCCGCCACCGAAGGCGTCGCTCGAGCTCGACAGGAAGGGCTTCACGTCGGTGCGGCTGTCGAAGCTGCCGTTGCAGTTCATGTCGTAGCCATTGCCCGTCAAGCCCTGGTACAGCGCCTCCATGGACGACTCGGGTCCGTCGCCACCGTAGTGGCAGCAGATCCCACTGCTCAAGGCGCTGGCCACACCCGAGGTGTTGTCGGTGATCTGCTTGTGGAGCTCGTAGGGCTTGTCTCCGCTGCTAGCGTCCCCATAGGGCGAGGTCGCGTAGTCGTCGTACGTTCCGAAGCCGTACTGGGCATCGGGAATGGTGGAGGTGAGGTCGGACACGATGGTGCCGAACTCGCTCGCCATGGCGTTGCCGGTGCCGGACATGGAGCCGGTCGTGTCGATGAGGAAGCCGATGTCTCCCATCTCGATCCGCAGCTCGAACTGGAAGTTCTCCTCGACGTCCGTTCGCTCGGGGACCTCCACGTAGATTCCGTCGATGACAGAGGACGCATCGAGGGGGTCGGTGCCGGCCGTGACCTCGCCGCCGTCTGAGAAGCCGTCGCCGTCGGTGTCGGGATCGTAGGGGTCGGTCCCGTACTCCGAGAGCTCCTCGTCGTCGCTCAGCGAGTCGCCGTCGGAGTCGGTGTCCTGGAAGTCGGGCCGACCGTCGCCGTCGGTGTCTCGGGGCTCCTCATCGATGGAGCTGACGCCGCTCTCCTCGCTGTCGCTGATGCCGTCCCCGTCCGAATCGGAGTCGAGGTAGTCGGGGGTGCCGTCGCCATCGGTGTCCGCAGGCTCGGTCTCCCAGGCGGTGGTGCCCGCCTCGTAGACATCACCGATGCCGTCGCCATCGGAGTCGAGGTCCATGTAGTCGGGGGTGCCGTCGCCGTCGGAGTCGGGGTTCTCGCAGCCGCCGCCGATCTCGTCGGTGTCGAGGAGCCCATCTCCGTCGTTGTCGTCGTCGGCGTAGTCGGGCGTGCCGTCGTCGTCGGTGTCTCCGGGGCCGTCGCCGGTGGGGTTCTTCTCGGACTTGTCGTCGACACAGTTGTTGTCGCTGTCGGTGTCGAGGAAGTCCGAGGTGCCGTCACCGTCGCTGTCGAACGGCAGGGTGAGGGGATCGTCATCTCCGGCCTCGACGGAGTCCTTGATGGTGTCGTCGTCGGAGTCTTCGTCGAGGATGTTGGGGGTGCCGTCACCGTCGGGGTCCTCTTCGCCCTCGTGGATGTCGAGGATCGTGTCACCGTCGGCATCGTCGTAGGTGACGTCGCTTCCATCGGCGCCGGAGTCCTCGTTACCGGGATCGTAGAGCTCCTTGTCGGTGCAGGCGGTGAGCGCCAGGAGCGCCAAAAAGGAAGGGACGATGCACGTGAATTTCACGACGAACTCCGAACGTTCGGGCACAACCCAGCCCGAGTGGTAGCAGGCGGCGCCCGAAAGGAAGCCAGGATAGCGAGTCAGAGGTGGCACTGTCAACGCCTCCGTGGCCACCGACAGTGCCGATGTCTTCGGGCTCTCCGGCATGTTCGGGGGCAAGCTCTCGGGGCGGTGGAGCGACCAGATGGCACCCAAGCGACGCAGCAGCACCCACCGCCGGGAACAAGACCACTACGCGCGCAAGGCCCAGGCCGAGGGCTACGACGCGCGCAGCGTCTACAAGCTCCAGGAGATGGACCGAAAGCACAGGTTCCTGCGGCCGGGACAGCGTGTGCTCGACCTGGGATGTGCGCCAGGGAGCTGGTCTCGCCTGGCGAGAGAGCGCATCGGCCATGGCGGTGTGTTGGTCGGTGTCGATCTACAGCCGGTGAACGGCTTCCCGGGCGAGTTCGTGCAGGGCAACCTGGAGGAGCTCGACCGCCAGGTACTCCTCGACCTGCTGAAGGGGCCCGCCGACGTGGTGTTGAGTGACATGGCCCCGCGCACGACCGGGGCTCGAGGCGCCGATCACCTACGCCAGATCGCGCTGGCAGAGGCGGCCCTGGCCGTGGTCGACCAGGGCCTGCGGAAAGGGGGCGTCTTCGTCGTCAAGATCTTCGATGGCGGCGAAGCGCAGGCGTACACCGCCGAGATGCGCACGCGCTTCCAGACGGTGAAGCGGATGCGGCCGGACGCCGTCAAGAAGATGAGCCGGGAGTTCTTTCTCGTGGGCCTCGGCTATCGAGGCCGCCCCGTCAGCTGATGGCCCAGCGCGTCAGCGTGGACACCATGACGCCCGTCCCGCCCGCAGCCCAGTGTTGGTGGGTCTTGTCGTGGAAGGAGGGGCCAACGATGTCGATATGGGCCCAGGTGGGACCATCGACGAACTCGCTCAAGAACAGCGCAGCAGTGCTCGCGCCGGCGTAGCGGCCACCGAGGTTCTTGATCGTGCCCCACTCGGCCTTCAGCAGATCCTTGTAGGCATCGGGCAGTGGCAACCGCCACAGCTGCTCACCACCGTCGTTCGCGTGTCCCTGCAGCGTGCTGGCGAACGCGTCATCGCGGGTGAAGAGCCCGCTGTAGTCTGTGCCCAAGGCCACCACGCAGGCGCCGGTCAGGGTGGCCACGTCCACAACGGCATCGACTTCGAGCTCGCTGGCCAAGGCCAGGCAGTCGGCCAGGCAGAGGCGCCCCTCGGCGTCGGTGTTGTGGACCTCGACGGTCTTTCCGTTGTACATGCTGAGCACGTCACCCAGCTTGAAGGCATTGCCGCCGAGCATGTTCTCGGCGGCGCCGATGATGCCGTGAACCTCGACGTCGGGCTGTAGGTCCGCGATGGCGCGCATGGCGCCGATGACAGCGGCGCTGCCGGCCATGTCACAGCGCATGGTGAGCATGCCGGCGGTGGGCTTGATGGAGAGGCCGCCAGCGTCGAAGGTCACGCCCTTGCCGACGAGCGCGATGCGGCGGCGTGGGGTCCCCTCGGGCTTCCAGACCATGTGGATGAGGCACGGCGGTCGAGACGAGCCCTGTCCCACAGCCACGATGCCGCCCATTCCGGCAGCCTGGAGACGCTCCATGTCCCAGACGTCGACATCCAGGCCCGCGATGCCGGTGGCCACGTCGGCCAGGCTCTCCGGGTAGATGACGGCGGCCGGCTCGCTGACCAGATCGCGGGCCAGATCCTGACCGATGCGGACTGCCTGGCTCACCTGTGATGGCTCGGCGTCGAGGAGGACCTCGAGCTGGCTGGTGGGTGCCTTGCGCGCATCCTCGGCCTTGTACTTGTCGAACCGGTAGTTGCCTTCCCAGAACGACTCCCAGAGGGCGTCTGCACTGGTCGCGTCGGCGCTGGGGACCGCGAGGGCCACCTTCTCTGCGCCGCGAGCACGCGCCGCGTAGCCAGCCTGTCCTGCGGCACGCCTGAGCGAAGCCGTGCTGCCGTCCCCGATGCCCACGAGCAGCAGGCGTGGGGCGGTGATCTGTCCGAACGTGGCGTAGCTTGCGGTGCTGCCAACCTTTCCGCGGAAGCTGTCGGCCTCGGCCGCTTCGATGAGGGCAGCGCGGAAGGCGTCCGGCAGGGAGTCCAGGGTCGTTTCGAGGGCGTCGGGGGCGACGCCCACGACGAGCAGATCGGTGGCGACGCTCGCCAAGGAACAGGTCAGGGCCATTGGGACTCCCAGAGCGGGGCTCAGCTCAGCAGGATCAGGGCCACGACCAATAGGATGATCAACACAGCCGCGCCACCGATGAACAGCACGAAGGCATCGCCACGGACGAGGTCGAAGAGGTCGGCCACCGCGCTCGCGAGCGGGTTCTCCAGGGCCAGATCATCATCGAAGTCGTCGGATTCGTCCCGCTGGACGGAGCGGTCCGAGCGCCGCCGGGGAACCGGAAGGTCCTCGCCGCTCACACGGGGGAGCGGGAGCTCTGTCCAGCGACCGATGCCCTCGTAGCTGGGGGCTGAGTGGGGGGCAGTCGCCACCTCGTCCAGGGTGGTGGGCAGCCGTGGCGCCGCCGGAAAGGCGCCAGGGCTTCCCACACTTGCGCTGGGGCCAGGCAAGCGCTCGGTCGGAGCGAGATGCACCTGAGGGCCTGGGTTCGCGACCGCCACCTGAGCGACGGCAGCATTGCTTGTGTGTCGCTGGGGCGGGAGGAGCGCTGGACCCCGACTGTCGGGATGCCGCCTGTGGTCTGGCTGGGAGAGGCTCGCGGCAGAGAGCTGAGGGCTCGGCGCGGTCACGGCAGCCTGCGGGGACATCGCGGGCGGTGCGGACACCGCGACGCGGGGCGGTGCGGAGGGCAACCTCGCTTGTGGTGGGAGGGTTGCGATGGCGGACTGTGCCCGTGGCGCTACTCCGTGAGACGGCGCAGTGTTCGGTGGCAGGGTGGTGGCCGGTGGCTGAGAGACCACTGGGGCCGTCCGCCTCGGCGGGGCGGAGACCTCGTGGCTGCCCCCGCCCACCGCGGCGCGCTGGGCCGTCAGCTGAACTGGAGGCCGAGGGCTCTCCACGGCCACACCAGGCTCTGTGACCTGTGTGGGCGACTCGTTCCGGTGCAAGGGGATGGCTGCACTCAGCACCTCCTGGCGGGGCGGCACGTATCCGGGGGCCGCCTGGACCTGGAACGGAGACTCCGCGGTGACGGGCTCCTGCCCGGACTCTCGGATCGTGAAGGCGATGCGGAGGCTGTACGCGCCGGGGGCCAGGCCCTCGATGCGGAACGCGAACCGGAAACGCCCACTGGGGTGCCGGTCGACGGTGTAGGCGCAGGGAACCTTGCGCACGCGCTCACCGCTCTCTTCGTCGAACACGGCCAGACCACACGCGATCTCCTCATGGGAGCCCACGCCGGCGCTACACGCCACACTGCAGCTCAGCTTCACTGGCTCGTCGGTCTGGAATGCGGGTCGGCCAGGAGAGCGGTCGAGGAGGAGGCGTCCCACGTGGGTCACGCTGGGGTGGACCAGCGCCAGGACCTCGCTGGTCCGGGTGTGGAACTCGCTCAGGCGGTGGAAGCGGTACGGCGGGGACGGGCTCGTGTGCTTCGAGAGGGTGCGGTTGAGGAGTGCCGAGGCGCGGTCTGCGAGGCGCGTGTGGAAGCGCGGGTTGGCGTGCTCGTCCTGCAAGCGGTTGTGGATCCGGTCCTTCATGGCGACCAGGTGGGCCTTCTCGAGGCCGTCCAGCGGGAGCGAGTGGGGGCTGCCGTCGGTGCCGGGTTCACCCATGGCGGAGCGGTAGACAGCCATTCCCATGGCGTAGCTGTCGGTGCCAGGGCCTGCGGTGGCCCCGCCACGCTCCCGGAGCTCGGGTGCCAGATAGGCGCGACTGGATGGATGGTGCTGCAACAGTCCGGGCAGGTTGGCCAGCAGGGCGGGAACCATGACGTCCGTCAGGGTCATCTGGCCGCGCGCATCCAGGAGCACATTGCTCGGCTTGAGGTTTCCGTGACAGGGGAGGCGGTCCTCCAGCCCGCGCAGCAGGCGGGTCAGGCGCACCACGCAATCGAGGGTCTCCTCGAGGCTGGCGCCGAGCACCAGGCGCTCCTCCCAGGTGGTGGTCACCCGGGGGAAGACGAGCACCGGCACATCGCCGGCCGTGCGGAAGCGGGTGTGCAGCGGCTGAAGGCCCAGGCTGGGGGCTCCAGACGAGGACTGTCCGAGCTCGGAGTGGAGCCGGCCCAATTCGCTCGATACCTCGCGGCATGCGCTCGCGAGCTGGCTGTCGCCCCCGAGGTCCGTGAGGGACAGGGGAACCTTCAGCACGAACTCGAGGTCGGGCCAGTGGTCGCAACGCGCCGTGAAGCTGCGGCCCCAGAGGCCACGGCCGAGAATGGGTCCGACCTGGTACGTCCTGCCATCGGGATCGCGGACGGTGTCGCCGGTCTTCATGAGCATGTGCCCCGTTGTGGAGGGAATAGGGGAAGGGGGCGAGGTCCGTTTGTGAGGAGCGCCCCGGGCGGGACGCAGGCGGATCCGGGGGGTGGATCCAGCGGCTCGGGAGAGACTGTGGTGAGTCCTTCCCGGAAGACCGCGACTCGTCAGCGGGAGACGAGATGAGCTGAACCTCTGGTGACCGAGGTTATCGACCAACTCTTGTCATGTCAAAGGTATGCTTCCAGTGATGCCCGAATCCCGTCCCCTGCTGGGCCCTGAGGGCAACGGCCCCTACCGTTTGTTGCGCGCCGGGCGGGAGCGGCTGGTGCGCCGGTTCGTGGCGTCGGTGGAGGATCCGCGCAGCGCACAGCGCGATCGACTGGAGGTCATGCTGCGGCAGGCCAGGGGGACGGCCTTCGGTCTGGCGCATGGCCTCGATCGCGTGCGGACCCTCGATGACTGGCGCGCGGCGGTGCCGATTCGAAGCCATGCCGAGCTGCGGCCCTGGCTCGATCGCATCGCCCGGGGTGAGCAGGGCGTGTTGACACGCGAGCGCGTGAGCATGTTGCTGGAGACGAGCGGGACCACCGGTCGCCCAAAGCATCTCCCGGTGACCCCCACCTGGGCGACCACTTGCCGCGAGGCCCAGTCCCTCTGGGTGCTCGGAATGGTGCGCGACCACGAGGCTGTGACCAAGGGGCAGGCGCTGACCATCGTCTCGCCCAAGCAACACGCGCGCTCGCCCGGCGGCTTGTCCATCGGCAGCAACACGGGGCGCATGCACGCCGCCCAGCCCTGGTACGTGCGGGGCCGCTACCCCGTCCCCACCGATGTCTTCGCCTGGGAGCCGAGCGCGCTGCGCCTCTACGGCATCCTGCGCTTCGCCCTGCAGGCGCGCATCACCTCCATCACCACGGCCAACCCGTCCACCTTGCTGCTCCTGGCGCGGAAGCTGGAGGCCTGGCGCGAGCCCCTCTCCCAGGATCTGCGGGACGGGACCTTGAAGTGCGGACCGGCAGCGGCCCTGGGTCGTCGTCAGCGGCTGCGACTCGCTCCCCGTCTCCGCCGACGCCCGGTGCCGGCAGACTGGCGGCCCGCACGGATCTGGCCCTTGTCCTTGGTCAACTGCTGGAAGGGCGGCCCGGCACGGTTCTTCGTCGACCAGCTCCCCGCCGCGCTCGGGGCGGACGTGCCGGTGCGTGAGGTGGGCATCAGCGCATCCGAGGGCTTCTTCGCCCTGCCACTGGATGACGGCTGGAGCGGTGGCGTGCTGTGGACCCTTGGACACCTCATGGAGTTCGTGGGGGACGACGGCGCGCCACGGTGGGCCTGGGAGCTCGAGGTCGGGGAGCGCGTGAGGTTGGTCATCTCCACCGAAGCGGGTCTCTACCGCTACGATCTGGCCGACGAGCTCGAGGTCGTCGGCATGGTGGGGCGGACGCCGAAGCTCCGCTTCGTGGGGAAGGCGGGGCGCTACCTCAACAGCACGGGCGAGAAGGTCGCTGCAGGGCAGGTGTCGGAGGCGGTGCGTCAGGCGGCTCGCGCCGTGAACGCGGCCCCGGTGGGCTTCACCGCGCGGGTGAGACTGGCGGAGGTGCCGGTCTTCGAGCTAGCGGTGGAGGGGTTGGCCGTCGAGCGGATGGCTCCCTTCGCCGAGGCTGTGGAGCGTGCCCTGATGGAGCTGAACATCGAGTACGCATCCAAGCGCTCGTCTGGTCGCCTCGGCGCTCTCGAGCTCCGGGCCGTCCCTGCGGGGACCTACGGTCGCTTCCGCGCTGCCCGGGTGGCCAACGGTGCGCCTGAGGGGCAGGTCAAGGATCCGGTCCTCGCCGTGGACGAGGCGGAGTGGCTGCGGGTGCTGGCCAGCACGCGGGGTGGTTCTTGAGCCCGATCTTCACCTGGGCTGCGATGGCCTGGCTGGCGCTGCTCCTCCTCGGCTGGGGAGTGGCCTTGCGCAAGGCACTGCGAACGTCGGCGGAGACTCCTTGGAAGGTGGGGCCCGAGGACGCAGGACCCGAGGGTGAGGCTCGGGTGGTGGCTGTGGTTCCCGCCCGCAATGAGGTGGAGGACATCGAGGGCTGCGTCATGGACCTGCTCGCGCAGGACCATCCTGGGCTCACCGTGGCCGTGCTGGACGACGGTAGCGTCGACGGGACCGGGGAGATCCTCGCCCGTCTGGCCAGCGCTCACCCCCATCGACTCCGCGTGCTCACGGGCGGCGAGGCGCCCTTGCCGAGGGGCTGGCTTGGCAAGCCCTGGGCCTGTCATCGGGCGGCGTCGCTCGTGCTCGCCTCTGCTCGGGAAGGCATGCAGGCGCCGCCCGACTGGTTCTGGTT
>JAERSX010000508.1 GCA_016845285.1 Deltaproteobacteria bacterium
CGTCGTCGGGGTCGAGGGGCAGGTCGACGAAGGGGCCGGTCGGGCTGTCGGCGTGCCAGGCCTCGTTGCTGGCGTGCTCGACGGCGGCCTGGACGAGGCGCTGGGTGGCGAGCACGCTGGTCAGGGTGGGCTCGGGGCGCATGTCGGTGACGCGGATCCCGTCCGCGCCGCCGGCGAGGCTTCGGTACCCCACCGTGTCGTCGTCGAAGTAGGTGATCCGGTCGACGATCCAGCGGAAGCCCGTCAGGTCACCCACCACGGAGTCGAGGAGCGAGGGTGTCATGGCGTGCGAGGTGACCGTGCGCTCCAGGGCGATGTCGTCCTCGCCGACGACGGCCCTGGCCCGGTACTCGGGGAGGTCGGTGATGGCGGTGATGAGCGGGCGGACCCGCAAGTCAGCGGCGTGGAAGCCCTCGTCGAGCTGGGTGATGAGGTTGGTGTCCTCGATCTGGATGCGCCGGCGCAGGTAGAGCTGCGCGAAGGTCTGGGCACTACAGCGGGTGAAGCGGGGATCGTCGGCGATGGCGGGTCCGAGCTCGGAGAGTCCCGACAGGGGCCGGCCGTACCAGGCGGGCTCGACCTGGAGTTGCTCGGGGCCCATGGTCTCGCGCTCCTTGTGGTAGCGCTCCTGCTCGCTGGCCCCGCTCTGGAGTGCTGGCCAGAAGCCGAACATGGCAGCGCTCAGGGGCTCGACGACCGAGTGGCAGGCGAGGCAGGCCGGGTCGCTGCGCACCATGTCGACGGTACCCGTGAGTGCGTCGAGGTCGTCGGCGAAGGCGAAGCTCACGGGCCGCTGCAGCAGGTCGGTGCAGATCAAGAGGCGGGTGATCGCCTCCGCTCGCCTGCGGCCTTGGTTGAAGGTCGAGGTGGTGTAGCGCCACCACAGACCGTTGGTCGCGAGCACACCCACCGCCGGACGGCCGTCGTTGTACTGGACCTTGTGCCAGCCGGTGCCGCCCTCGGGGTAGCCGTCCATGGGCCAGTGTGGGCCGAGGTACTCGTTGGCCATGGAGTAGTCGGCGGTGAGGATCTCGGTCCAGGCAAGGTCCTCGGTGACCACGTGGGCCATGAGCCGCAGGGGCTCCTGGCCGATGGAGCGCTTCCAGCTGTAGAGGTCGTCGAGCTCGAAGCCGTACTCGTAGTAGCTGGCAGGCATCTCGTCGGACAGGGTGGCCCAGTGCTCTCCCAGCAGAGGGACCAGGCGCTCGGCCATGGCGTCGTCGTAGAGCCAGGTGTGGCGGTAGCTGTCGACGAGGGTGGGATCTGCCTCGACGGCCTCGAGCTCGGCCAGGGTGGGCGCGGCGCCACGGAGATCGATGCTCAGGCGCCGGAGCAGCCGGGGCGCGTCGAGCTCCTCGTAGAGGGCGTCTTCGGTGGGCAGTCCGCTGTCACTGGCAGTGTCTTCCTGTTCGTCGTCGACGGGAGCCACATGGGTGTCGTGGTGGTCGACGGGACCTGTCGCGACAGGGTCCTGTGCACACGACAAGAGCCAGAGAGTCCAGATCATCCGCTCACCTGCATGTCGGTGGCGATCGCCTCGAAGGCCGGGCTCAGATCCACACAGCTCTCGCCCAGATCGTTGCCGAAGGCATCGATCCAGGAGGGACAGGCACAGTCCTCGTCGAAGTCGGCCCGAGCCCAGATGCCCTCGGGGCTCCAGACCTCGATGGATCCAGCGATGGGCCAGGTCTCACAGGAGTCCGAGGCGTAGGACACGTCGTCGAGGCGGATGGCGTGGAGCCCCCAGCCGAGGCTGAACTGCCCTCCCACATAGAGGGCCGCGCCCTCGTCGCTGCCGACGGACCTGGCGTCGGCCATGCCTGTCATGCTGGTGGTCTCGCTCAGCCAGGGCTCGTCGGCCGGCGGGTACTCGACGGAACCGACGAAGTCCAAGCTACCGGCACGGTCTCCGTTGCTCATGTGCTCGATGCGCTGTGCCCAGTGCGAGGACATGCGGAAGTCGTCGCCTTGGGGCGTGCCGATGGTGAAGACGGCCAGGCTCGACTCGAGGGTCTGCACGGTGCTCGACTGGTCGGAACTCTCGGAGCCCTCGACATAGAGCTCGCCCCGGTAGAGGTAGCCAGTGCTCGACAGGCAGCCACCCTGCTCCAGGTACCAGGAGGACTCCTCGCCGGGGCAGTCCTCGTCCCCGTTGGCAACCAGGGCCTCGATGTGGACCCACATGGTCATGGGGGTCGGGAAGCCTTGGGACAGGATCCAGACAAAGTGCTCGGCGGCTTCGTCGGCAGACCAGACGGGGTCACGGTCGTCTCCGGGGTCTCCGTCGGCGATACCGCTGTCTTCGACGCCAGAGTCGACCACAGAGTCCGAGGAACCACCGCCGGGGAGCAGTCGGTTGATGGAGGCCCCGGGGTGAGCACAGCACCACAGCGACGGAATCACCGCCAGCAACATGCCTTGGGCCCAGGACCTTGACGAACTCCGTGGGGAGAGTTCGCTCGTGTCTCGAACGACCATTGAGGAGACAATACCACTAGTCAAAAACCTGTATCTCAGGCCTTCGGTGCCTCGGCTCGGCCGTCGGCGTGCACGGCGAACCGACCACTCTCGCGCGGGTGCACGGGGCCGTTGCCCTTCCACGGCCAACCACCAAAGCGGGTGCGCCGGTAGTCATCGTAGGCTTGCTGGAGCTCGGCCCGGCTGTTCATGACGAAGGGACCGTGGTGGGCGACGGGCTCGCCGATCGGGCGCCCCTGGAGCATCAAGAGCTCGCTGGTGGCCTGGCCGTTCTGCAACACCAACGGCGCCTCAGGTCGCACGAAGTACCCGGTGCCCTTGGAGAGCGGTGCATCGCCCATGGTCAGCGAGCCGCCCTCGAAGAAGTAGAGCGCTCGGTGAACGCCCAATGGTGCTGTTGGCACTCTCCAAGTGGCGCCGGGGTCGAGGCGTATCGTCAAGATCTGCACGTGGGAATCGGGACGTGTAGCCCAGGAGTCCGGGGGGGGGCTGGGTGGCGCCAGGCCGTCGAGGGAGCCTGCGATGACGGCCACGTCCACGCCGTCCCGGTCGATGCGCGGGATGTCTTCGTTCCAGAGCATCGTGAAGTACGGGTCGACCATCTTGTCGGCCGCCGGAAGGTTGAGCCAGATCTGAAAGAGCTCGGTGCGGTTGCGGTCGTCGCGGTTCACCAGGGGGAACATCTCGCTGTGCACGATGCCGCTGCCGGCGGTCATCCACTGCACATCGCCGTGGCCGAAGCGGGCCGTGGCCCCCAGCGAGTCGCTGTGGTCGATGTAGCCCTTGCGCGCGATGGTGATGGTCTCGAAGCCGCGGTGAGGGTGCTGCGGGAAGCCGGGGACGCGCTGTCCGTGGTACATCCGCCAGCCGTCCTTGACCACGAAGTCCGAGCCCAGGTTGCGGCCGGCCAGCGAGGCGCTGGGTCCCATCTGCTCGTTGCCTTCCGGGTAGTCGTCGTCGTGGTGGACGCAGAAGAGGAAGGGGTCGACAGTCTCCCAGGGAAAGCCGAGGGGACGGGCTGCCAGGATGGGGTCTGCGCTCACTGAAGGCCTTGCTGGCCGCCCTATTGGCCGGGCTGCACGTTGTGGATCTGGGGCGCGCCGCCGTCCTTCGGTCCGTCGGGCACGACGTACTCACCGCTCAGCACCGACTCGTGCTTGTTGGCTTCGAGGTTCCAGTGGTCGTGGAGCTCCTCGTCCCAGACCGGCAGGGTGGCGTCGGGCAGGATGGGGTTGAAGGGCCAGCCCCCGCGCGCGAGCACGTTGCCGATGGCGCGGGCGTAGAGTCGGTTGGTGATGCCGGTGGGATGCATCTCGTCGAGGAAGGCGTCATCTGCGCTGATGCCGACGCTCTGGAGCAGCTGGCAGGCGCTCACGATGGGCACACCTCGCCGGTCGGCCACACGCTGCATGGCCTCGAAGTAGTCACCCCAGGCCGTCGGCCGGTCCCAGGTGGGGTCGCTCAGGATGCGGTTGCAGGGGCTCAGCATCACCACGCTGACGCCGCGCTGAGCCGCTTGCAGGAGGATGGTGTCGACGTTGCGGGCGTAGTCGGTCAGGGGCACCCGCCGGTGGCCCGTGGCGTAGGGGTCTCGCACCCAGCCCACGGGCAGCTCCTCGTCTGCCGGTGGCTCGGCGGTACGTCGGGCCAGGCGGAAGGCATGGCTGGCCTCGAGCAGGCGGCCCAGGCTGTAGGCGGGAGCCTCGAGCTGGTCGAGCCACTCACGGTCGCTGAAGAAGCGGATGTCGTTGTCTGACCAGAGGTTGCCGACCACCAGCAGGTCGGGCTCCATGGGCCAGCCCGCCTCTTCGAGCATCACGAGGGTCTGCTCCGAGGAGTAGCCGGGCACACCACCGCAGTAGACATCGACGGACACGCCCCGATCGACGAAAGCCTGGGCCAGGGAGGCATGCAGGGTGTCGGCGTCTTCGAGTCCGTGACCGAAGATGGACGAGTCGCCCGTGGTGAGCACCTTGAAGCGTGCGCCTGTCGTGTTGACCCGACGCAGGCCCTGAGCGTCCACCGAGTACGACGCGCCGAAGCCGACGTGATCGCCCTCGGGCAGTGACCAGATGCGCGTGGGGTTGGCCTCCATGAGGATGCCGTCCGCCGCGAGCGCGCTCTCCGGTGGGTCCCACACGATGCGCACGCCGATCTCGACCAGCGCCAGCAGAGCCAGCAGCACCACGGCCGAGAACAGCAGACGCTTGCCGATGCTGAGACCGCCGCGTTGCGCCTTGCTGTCTGCCATGCCGGTGCTGCTCCAGTGGGAGTTCTGCCGATGCTCCGCGTCCGGAGCCCCGACTGCATACCCGACTGAGCCGGCGCTGGCTTGGCACGTCGGCGCGTCGTGACGGGCTGCGACCAGCTCGGGCGCTATGCTGCGCCGTCCAGCGACCGGGATGGCGACCGTGATCAAGTGGGTGACACAGCGCACGGGCCTCTGGCTGATGCTGTGGGCTGGCCTGGCCTTGGTGCTCGCGCGGATCCGCTACGTGGCGGCAGGTGAGCTGCCAGGCCGCGACGCCGGTATCTACACCATGCGCGGCATGCGCTATGCCGACCACCTCGTCGCGCTCGATCTCTTCGGGGCGCTGGGCTTTGCGGCCACGCCGACCTTCCACCCCCCGCTCCACCCCGCGCTGATGGGCGCCTGGATGACGCTCTGGGGCACCACCACCGATGCGGGTCGTACCTATGGGGCCGCCATGCTGGCCCTGGCCTGTGTGCTGGTGTTGCCGTGGCTGGCCCGCCGACTCGATGCCGAGCGGGGCGCCGTCGTGGGGGCGGTCGTTGGGGCGGTCTGCGTCTTCAGCACGGTGCACCTGACCGTGGCCTTCTCGGCCATGACCGAGTCCACGGCGCTGGTGGCCACGCTCGTGGCCCTGGGGGTGCTGGCCACGGCGCCTGCGACGGGCCGTGGTGCGCTCGTCGGAGGCCTGGCGCTGCTGGCGGCTGGCCTGGTTCGCTACAACCTCGTGCCCATGCTGCTCGCGCCGCTCATCGTGTGGCGGGTGCTCGAGCGCCTCCGCGGCACGCGCACCTCCATGGCCCAGGTTGCGGGTTGGCTCTTGCCCACAGTGGTGCTCTTCGGTGCCTGGGTGGGGCTGGTGCCCGAGCAACGGGTCGCCATCCAGGGCTTCATGATCAACGTGCAGGCCGATCCCATGAGCCTCTTCGAGACGCTGGTCTGGGTGCCTCGGACGGTGATCGATCACGGCCTGGGCTGGACCCTGGGCCTCGCCTCGCTGGGTGCGTTCGCGCTGGGGCTGGTGCCGGCGGTGCTCGGTCGCAGCGTGGAGCGGGAGCTCGGACCGCTCTCGCTCCGCCTCGACACGTCGTCCGGGCTGCGAATGCTCCAGCTCTTCGTGCTGTCGACGACGGCCGCGCTGACGCTTCATCCCTACAAGTTGATCCGCAACGTGCACGTGCTGGTGCCCTTGCTGCTGCTCACGGCCATCTTGCCGCTGGTGCGCAGCCGGCTCTCCGTGCACCGCGCCGCCCAGGTGGCCGCGGGCGTTGGCCTCCTCGTCTTCTTCGCGGTGCACCAGGCCGCCGTGCGCACCACCGAGGCGGTGCCCAACCGGCAGTACGACCGCCTGCCCATCATCCAGGCCATCGTCGATCAGGTGGATCTGCACGCCACCGAGGGGCAGAACCTGGTGGTCGTGGGCTGGAAGCGGCCCGTCGAGATGCAGCTCTTCGAGCTCGTCGCCCGAGATCGCCACCGTCGCTACAACGTCGCCGTGGGCTGGGCCCCGGGGGTGCTCCCCGCCAACGCGCGCGTCCGAAACCTCGTCCCACCGGGGCAGGATCCAGACATCTCGCCCTACTTCGAGTCCGAGCTGGCTTCTCAGACCACCTTCGTGTTGGTGGAAGACACCTCAGGCGGCGGGGGAGGCGATCCCGATCCCCGCTGGCTGGCCGCAAATGTGCAGCAGGTGCCCGGTGCCCTCCGCAACCTGGGCCTGGAGCAGGTCGAGACCATCGACGCAGGCAACTTCAACCTGAAGCTCCACGTCTACCAGCCCTCATCCCGCAACCCGCAGCAGAACCAGCCGCTCCGGGGAGCCTCTCCCCTGGGGCCGACTAGGCGAGGACGGCGCTGAGCACGTCGGCATCGTTGAGGTAGTCGCCCGGGTCCACGTCGCCCAGCGCCAGGATGGTGGCCCCGATGTCCTTGGCCTCCAGCTTGGTGCCGGTCTCGGAGACCTCGCCGGACTCGAGGTCGACGGGGCTTCCGGCCACGCTCTCGTCGTAGGAGCCGATGACCCGGCCTCCCTGGACGCCGGCGCCCACGAACATCGCCGAGGTGTAGGTCCAGTGGTGCTTGCCGTTGCTGCCGTTCAAGCGTGGATCGCGCCCCATCTCCGAGCAGACCACCACGGTGACCTCGTCGCTGAGGGGCCCGCCACTCAGCCCGGTGCGTGCGTCCAGCTCGGCCATGATCTCGTTGAGCAGCGTGAAGAGCAGCTCGTAGTGGTAGGTCTGGTCGGAGTTGGCCGAGTGGCTGTCCCAGGACATGCCGTAGAGCCCCATGTCCTGGACGGTGACGCAGCGGCTGATGCCGAGCTCGAGCAGGGTGATGCCGTTGAGCACCTGATCGGTGGTGGTGGTGGCCGAAAAGTCGAGGTCTCCGGCGATCTCGTCGACCTCTCCGATCTGCTGGAGCACCCGCTGGTACGCGGTCCCGAAGCGGGTGGGGCGACCTGGGCCGGCGGCGTCCAGCCAGCTGTCGGTCCGCTCCCGCACGTAGGCGTCCAGCAGGGCGTCGGTGTCCGCTGAGGGCAAGCTGAGGGCCACGTCGCTCTCGTCGAGGGCGGTGCCGTCGAGGAGCTTGGGCAGCTGGGCGTCCTCGCCCACCCGCACCACCTGGCTGGCGAAGCTGGCGTTGTAGGCCGGTCCGGAGAGCACGGTGTAGGGGAGCAGCAGATCGCTGGTGCTGTGGCCGGCCAGGATGCTCGGGAAGTCGTCCTTGGTGCCGCCACCGCTGCCGGTGAAGAGGAACTGACGGCACCGGGGATGGGTGACGCTGGGCACCTCGAAGCCGTTGACGATGCAGGCGCGGTCGGCGTAGGCCTCGAAGAAGGTGCGGACCGCTGGGCGGGTCTCGGCGTCGACGTAGGGCACGCCGTGGGCCTCGGCCGCGGTGCTGTTCGGGTCGCTGTCGACGTAGTCGTTGTCGAAGAGGGGGGCGAAGACGTAGCTGTAGTCCCAGCCGCCGTAGCAGTAGACGAAGAGGAAGCGCCGCTCGGTCTCGCTGGCCCTGGCCACCCGCGGGTGAGCCGTCACCAGCGCGCCGCCCATGGTCGCGGCAGACGCCTGCAGGAGTCGGCGGCGACTCGGGGTCCAGAGTTGTGATCGGCGGGCCATGGGGTCTCGGGTGCTCTCAGTAGGTGACGAAGTCGGGGTCGCGCAGCAACACCTGGAGGAGGGCGGCCCAGGCGTCGGGCGGCCCCACGTCGGGCTGGTCGAGCACCGCGGTCCACAGGGCCTCGAGGGCCTCTTGGCGGGTCTCGTCGAGGGGGATGCCGAGGAGGCGGAGGTGCAGGGCCTGGAGCTGTGCGGTGAAGGCCTCGTCGCCCGGGACCATGTCGAGGGTGATCTGGTCGAAGAGGACGGGCGGGCGCGTCTTCTCGACGAGCTCGGCGGTGACCGTCTCGTAGCTCACCGCCTGGGCCAGTCGCTCCACCACCAACGCCCAGGTCACGCCGGGGTCCTGCTGTGTGAGCTGCAGGGCGTCGCCGTCGACTCCGCCGGCGAGCACGCGGTAGCCGATCTCGTCGTTGTCCATGAGCGGAAAGCCCTCGTACTCCCATCGGAAGCCCGTCAGCTCTTCGGTGGCGGACGCGAGCTGCTGGGCGGTGAGCATGCGGTGGGTGAGGGCGCGGTCGGCGAGCTCGTCCTCCTCGGCACCCTCCACCAGTCCGCCGGCCCGATACTCGTCGGAGGCGACGATGGCTGCGATGAGCTCCTTGAGGCGGTACTCCGAGGAGGCGAAGGAGCTGGCCCAGTCTTCCACGGTCTTGTGATCGTCGAAGTCGAGCTCGCGCCTGAGCAACGCGGCCCCCATGTGCTCGGCTGGACACCGGAGGAAGCGCGGGTCCTGGGCCACCAGGGGGCCGAGGTCGCGCAGATCGGTCATGGGCGTGCCGTAGTAGGCGAGCTCGACCTCGAGCTGCATGGGCCCCATGATCTCGCGCTCGGGGTGGTAGCGCTGCATCTCCAGGTGGTTGGCGGCCTCGGCCCACCAGAAGCCGTAGAGGCTGGCCGCCAGCGGCTCGATGGTGGCGTGACAGGACAGACACGAGGGCACCGATCGCACCATGGCGCTGGTGTCCTCGGCCTCGAGGAGGCTGTCGGAGTCGTCGAAGCTCACCGGGCGGCTGAGCAGATCCTCGCAGAGCATGAGACGCGAGAGCGTGGCCACGCGCAGTCGGTTCTGGTTGAAGGTCGTCGTGGGGTAGCGCCACCACAGCCCGTTGGTCGCCAGCACCCCGATGAGGGGACGCTCGTCGGGGTAGGTGACGGGATGCCACCCGCTTCCGCCTTCGGGGTAGCCCTCCAGATCCCAGATATCGACGAGGAGCTCGTTGGCGACGGTGTAGTCGGCGGTCACTACGTCGGTCCAGGGCAGGTCGTTCGTGGCCACGTGGGCCATCAGGCGCAGGGGTTCCTGGCCCACGGCGCGCTCGAAGGCGTACTCCTGGGTGTCGTCGAGGAGGTAGTCGTAGTGATGGGCGTCGAACTCGTCGACCTGCGTGCCCAGCCGCTCTCCCCAGAGCTGGACCAGGCGCTCGGAGAAGGCGTCGGTGTCGAGCCAGGCTCGAGCCGTCTCGTCGATGGACTCTGGGTCGGCGGAGGCGGTGGCGTACTCGTCGAGGGTGGGCAGGGTGCCCCGCAGGTCCAGGCTGAGGCGCCGCAACAGACGGAGCTCGTCGAGCGCCACATACACGCCCTCCACCTGGGTCCCGGTGTCGTCGCCTTGTGCGGTGTCGTCGGTGCCGTCGGTGTCGTCGGTGTCGTCGGTGTCGTTGGTGTCGACGTGGGACTGCCCCGATCCAGGGCTCACCGGACCGGTCTGTGGAGTCTGGCAGGCGGCGAGCACCAGCAGCAGCCTCACCATGGCTCGGACTCCCACTGGGCGAAGTAGCCGCTCGGATCGTAGTCGAGGCAGCCCTCACCGAGCTCCTCGGTGCCGTCCCAGGTGACGGTCGCGCAGCCCGAGCAGCTGTCGTCGAAGGTGAGTGCGTTCCAGCTGCCGTCGTCTTGGCGGAGGTAGACGGTGCCGTTGGTGATGGTGTTGCACTCCCCCTGTTCGACGGTCACGAAGTCGAAGAAGACGTTGGTGTCCTTCAGACCGAGGGAGCCGTTGAGGTTGAAGAAGGGGGTGGGGTTGGCCTCGGGGCGCTGCCAGACGGCCGAGGACGTCAGGTAGGCGCTGATGCCGTCGCGCAGCCAGGTCTGCTCGGCGTTTGTGTACCTCCAGGTGCCCTCGACATCCATGGAGCCGAGCTGGTAGCCATCCTCGTAGGTCGAGCGCTTGTACAGGATGGAGCCGCCACCGTAGAAGGCCTCGCCCTCCGGCTCCAGCATCTGGAAGTCGGCGATCTGAGAGCGCATGAACCAGCTCTGGCCGGCGACGCCCATTGCCTCGGAGTCCTCGAGGCTTCGATCTACATGGCCCACGCCGATGTAGGTGACGCCGGACTCGGAGGTGCAGCCTTCGAGTTCGACCAGGAT
>JAERSX010000509.1 GCA_016845285.1 Deltaproteobacteria bacterium
GTGTCCGCCCCGACCAGGGCCCCCTCCTGGCCCAGCATCCACCAGCCCCAGAGGTGGGTGGCCACCTCCGACTGACCGCTTCCCACCAGCCCCACGTGGGCCACCACCGGCAGTGGCCAGAGCCAGACGAACGGCTGCAGCAACACGACGAGCCAGACCCAGGGCACACGAGCCATCGGGGGAGTGTAGGGTCGCGCCGTGCGCACCGTGCTCGTGTCCGTGGCCGAACCATCTGGGGATCTCCTCGCGGCCGAGCTGATCGCCGCCCTTCGTGCCCGCCACGGTGGGGCACTGCGGGTACGGGGCGTCGTGGGTCCGGCGCTCCGGGCGCAAGGGGTCGAGGCCGTGGCCGCCATGGAGGACATCGCGGTGATGGGCCTGGCCGAGGTGCTGCGAAAGCTCGGTCCCATCCGGCGGGCGCGGGCGGCCATGGCCGCAGCCATCGAGGCCGGCGGTGACGTCTTCATCGGGGTGGACGCACCCGACTTCCAGAGCCCCCTCGCGGCGCTCGCCCGGCGAAGGGGCATGCGCGCCGTGGGCTACGTCTCACCGCAGGTGTGGGCCTGGCGGAAGGGCCGGGTGCCGAAGATCGCGGCGCGCTGGGACCAGCTGCTCTGCCTGCTCGCCTTCGAGCCCGCGCTGTACGCAGGGACTGGCCTGGACGCGCGCTTCACCGGACACCCCGTGGTCGACCGCCTCCCCTCTCGAGGGACCGTCGACCCCCTCGCATTCGCACTCCTCCCTGGCTCGCGCCGGCAAGAGCTGCGGCGCATGGGCCCTGTGTTCTTCGAGGTGGCCTCGCAGATCCGGGCGCGGCGACAAGGCGCGCGTTTTCACCTGGTGGTCCCAGACGCCCTCGCCTCCGAGCTTCCCTCTCTCCCAGCCTGGATCACCCGCGCCCAGAGCGTCTCGGAGCTGTCTACCTGTCGGGCCGCGCTCACCAAGAGCGGTACGGTGACCCTCGAGCTGGCCGCGATGGGGGTTCCACAGGTGGTGGCGCATCGGGTGCATCCGCTGACTCACTGGATCGGCCGGCGCTTCGTTCGCGGGGTGCGCCACATCGCCATGCCAAACGTGCTCGCCGACCGAGGTGTGGTGCCCGAGCACATCCAGCACCTCGACCCTGAGGCACTCACCACCGAGGTGCTGGCTCTGCCCGAGGAACAGCCCGTCGATCTGACGGCCCTCGGCCCACCGGGCGCCTCGGACCGGGCGGCTGCGGCCATCCTGGAGGCGTGGTGAGGCAGGTCGCCGCGCTGGCGGTGGTGCTGGGCCTGGGTCACCTCGTGTACGCCGGGCTCATCGAGCTGGTGGAGGACGAGGCCTACTACTGGGTCTGGAGCCAACAGCTCGGCGCCGGCTACCTCGACCACCCGCCCGCCATCGCCTGGGTCATTCGAGCCGGAACCGAGATCTTCGGCGACACGGAGCGCGGCGTGCGTGCCGGCGGAGCGATCCTCGGCGCACTCGCCCTGCTGCCCCTGGCCCACCTCGGCAAGGCGCCACTCCAGGTGGCCCTCGTCCTGGCCACCATGCCCCTGCTCGCCCTGGGCGGTGTGCTCGCGACGCCCGACGTGCCCTTGTTGGCAGCCTGGGCGCTGGGGCTGTGGGCCGCCGACCAGCGTCGCTGGCTGCTCTTCGGGCTGGCCTGCGGGCTGGCCATGCTCTCGAAGTACACAGGCGTGCTGCTCTGGCCCCTGGTCATGGTCGCCCTGCGAGAGGAGCTGCGGACACGCGGCCCCTGGCTGGCTGCGGGGGTGGCCACGCTGGTCTACCTGCCCAACGCACTCTGGAACCTCGCCCACGACAGCGTGAGCTGGCGCTTTCAGCTGGACCACGTGGCCGAGGCCGGGCGCCCCCTCGAGGTCCTCGGCGCCCAGGTGGGCCTCGCAGGACCCGTGATCTTCGGGGTGATCGTGGCTTGGTGGTGCGTGGGCTGGCGGGGTGATCGACGCGAGCGTCTCGCCTGGTGGACCTCCCTGCCGGTCCTGCTCATCGCCGTCGTCGCCGGAGGCGAGGCCAACTGGGCAGCCCCAGCCTGGCTCGGCGCCGCTGTGGGTCTGGGCCAACGGGCCGGCCGCATCCGCCGGGGTGTGCACGTGGGCATCGGGGTCAACGCGGTGCTGTGCGCCGTCGTGCTCGTCCACGCCGTGCACCCGCTGGTCCGGCTCCCCGTCGACCCCACCGACCGGCTCCACGGCGGCAAGATCCTGGCCGACTCCGTCGCGGCCTGGGGCGTGCAAGAGGTGGTCTGCAGCCGCTACCAGGAGGCCGCCCTCATCCACTTCTACAGCGGGGTGCCGGCCGTGGCGATCCCCGGCTGGAGCCGCGCCGACCAGTACGACCTGTGGGATCCCCCCATGCCCCCGCGGGGCCTCTTCGTGCGGGTCTGGCGCGCCGACGCCCCCACCGCTCCCGACAAGCTCGGCTACGATCGCGGCGGTCCCAATGTGGTGAGCGCCTACGTCAACGTGCCTGGGGAGGACCTGATGGCCCGACCCATCGCGCGATGGCAGGTGTACGAGTACTGGCCCATGGGGGAAGAACGTCCGTGAACACCAGGGAGACCGTTCAGCGGCTGCTCGGGTACTTCCGGCCCCACCGCCTGAAGATCGCCCTGGTGCTGCTCATGGTGAGCGCGCACGCGGTGGTGCCCGGGCTCATCGTGCTGCTCATCCAGCGCGTGCTCGACGACGTGCTCATCGCACGGGACACCTCCTTGCTGGCCGTGTTGCCCCTGGCGGTGGTGGGGCTGTACGCCTTGAACGGGGCGCTCACCTACGGTCGGGGCATGCTCAGCCGTGGCATCGCCTGGCAGGTGGTGACCCAGCTGCGCAGCGAGCTCTTCGCCCACCTGATGCGGCTCGAGCTGGCCTGGCACCAGCGCAACCCCACCGGGGTGGTGCTCAGTCGCCTCACCCAAGACGTCAACCAGGTGCAGTACGGCGTGAGCGGCATCGTCACCGCCGTGCAGAAGCCGCTCACCCTGGTGGTGCTCGTCGCCGTCGCCGTGCGCATGAACCCCCAGCTCGCCGTCCTCGCCGTCGTCGTGCTCCCGCTGGTGGCCGTGCCCATCGCCCGCTTCGGGCGGCGACTGCGGCGCGCGGCCCGCGATCGCCTCGACAACCTCGGAGGACTCACGAGCACCGCACAGGAGAGCCTGGTGGGCATCGCCGTGGTGCAAGCGTCTGGGGGCGAAGACGACCGTGGGGGTCGCTTCGACGCCGAGAACGAGCGTCAGCGCATGCTCCAGATGCGCACCTTCTCGGCACAGCTCGCCCCGGGGCC
>JAERSX010000510.1 GCA_016845285.1 Deltaproteobacteria bacterium
CGCGTGGATGCTCCTTGACCTCGAGGAGGGCCTCCCGAGCCACCTGCATGCCGACCTTCCGCTGGGCCTGGCGCGTGGGCGCTGCCTTGATGGCCTTCATGACCGGATCGGGGACCTGCATCCCGGGAACCTCGTTGTGCAGGAACTCCGCATTCTTTGCACTCACGAGCGGCAAGATCCCGACGAGGAAGGGCACGTCGCTGGCGGCCTCGGTCTTGTCGAGGAATCGATACAGCAGCGAGGCGTCGTAGAGAGGTTGGCTGAAGAAGTACTCGGCGCCGGCCTCGGCCTTGCGCAGGAAGCGGTTGGCCTCGAGGTCCATGTCGACCGCGCCCGGGTTGCAGCCGGCGCCGACGAAGTGTGCGGTCTGGCCGCCGATGGGCTGTCCCGAGAAGTCCAGGCCGCGGTTCATCATCTGGATGAAGTTGATCAGCCCGATGCTGTCGATGTCGAAGACGGCGGTGGCGTCGGGGTAGGTGCCCATCTTGGGCGGGTCACCGGTGACCGCGAGGATGTTGCGCAGGCCCAGGGCGTGGGCGCCCAGCAGGTCCATCTGCATGCCGAGGAGGTTGCGATCGCGGCAGCAGTAGTGGACCACGGTCTCCATCTGCGGGACGCGGGCGCGCACCAGCTGGGACATCGACGCGGGGCCCATCCGGGCGACCGCGCGAGGGCCGTCCGCGATGTTCACGACGTCCACGCCAGCCCGGTAGAGCAGGGCGGCACCCTCGACGGCATGGGTGGCATCGATGCCGCGGGGGGGGTCGAGCTCGACGCTGACGCAGAACTTTCCGCTGCTGAGCCTGCGGGCGAACTCGGTGCGCTCGGCGATGGGCACCGGCTCCTGACCTTGCGGCCCCTCTGCCTTCGCCTCGCTGTCTCCGGTCGTGATGAAGGGGCCTCGGTGGACCGGGGAGATGGAGCGCAGGAAGATGCGCATCTCCTTGATCATGCGCGGGCTCACGCCGCAGCAACCGCCGATTGCCCGTGCTCCGGCCTGGGCGAAGCGACGTGCGTACTCGGCCATGTACTCAGGTCCCGCCAGGTACATGCTCCGACCCTCGATGGTCTGGGGCAGCCCCGCGTTGGGCATGGCGACCAGTGGCAGCTCTGTGTGAGGCATCATCCGCTCGATGATTCGCTGCACGCCGCGAGGGCCGTGGGAGCAGTTCGTGCCGATGGCGTCGACCTTCCAGCCGCTCATGACCCGGGCTGCGTGCTCGGGACTCGCACCCTCGAGCTGTCCGCCAGAGGGGCCTGACGACGGGAAGGTGAGGCTGGCCACGATGGGCAGATCGCAGACGGATCGGACGGCGCGCACGGCCTGCCAGAGCTCTGGCAGGTGCACGAAGGTCTCGAGGGTGAAGAGGTCGACACCGCTGTTGGCGAGGACCTCCGCCTGCTCACGGAAGATTGCGTAGGCCTCGCCTGGTGAGATCTTGCCCACGGGGGCCAGGGTGACGCCGAGGGGGCCCATGGACCCGGCCACCCAGAGCTTGTCCTTGGCCACCTCTCGGGCGAGGTTCACCGAGCGGCGGTTGATCTCGGCGAGGCGGTCGGTCAGGCCGAAGGGAGCGAGGCGGAGGCGGTTGGCACCGAAGGTGTTCGTCGTCAGGACCTCGGCCCCAGCTCGCGCCATCTCCCCGTGGATCTCCTGGACCATGCCGGGGTTTCCGAGGGTGACCTCGTCGTAGCAGCGGTTGATGAACACGCCGCGCGTGTAGATCCCGGTGCCCATGGCCCCGTCGAAGAGGACGAGGCGCTCGGCCAGAGCATCACGGAATGGCTGCAAGGAGATCCTCCGGGGGTCCCCATAGCGGGGCCTTCCAACTTACCCGGGGCCTGAGGCGGGAGCCAATCGCGACGCGCGAAGGAGCGTGGTGGGCGTCCGCCTCAGCCGCGAACGCAGCGCGCCAGGATGAGGGTGATGTTGTCGCCGCCGCCTCCAGCGTTGGCGTGGTCGACCAGGCGACGGCATGCAGAGCCCAGATCGGGCATGGCGGCGGCCTCTTCGATCATGGAGGCCAGCTCGGCCGGTGACTCTGTGGCGTAGTCGGTGAGGCCGTCTGTGGTCAGAAGCAGTGTCTCGCCGGGCAGCAGGCGGATGTCGTGGATGGCCGGAGGCACCGGCTGGGGCCGGCCGCGCTCGTCGAAGTGCCCGACATAGCCGACGAGCGCGTGCCCGTCGGAGATCAGGTCGATGGGACGCCCGTCTTGCCAGCTCCTGAGCCACTCGTCGAGGAGGTTCTGGTCGCTGGTGAGCTGTGCCGCTCCCGAGCTGCTGACCAGGTAGGCCCGAGAGTCCCCGAGCTGGGCGAGGATGATCTCGGCCCCACGGCAGACCGCCACGAGCACCGTGGTGCCCATGGGGATGTGCCGGGAGAGGTTGCCCCCCGCCAGCTGCAGCGCTGCCTCGCACACCGCCGCGTTGCCCTCTGCCAGCGCCGACACGAGGAAGTCCCGCACGGCGGTGTCATCGGCGGTCACGAGGTCTTCGTGCTCCTGTTCCCACCTCGAGACGAGAGACTGGACCAGGATGGCACTCGCCAGGTTGCCGCTGCCCGCCGTGCTCACGCTGATGCCGTCGGCGACGATGAGCAGGGCCACGTTCTCTTCGACGTGGAAGAACACAGCGTCTTGGTTGATCTGTCCCAGCCGCGACTTGAGCAAGCCGATGTGGGTGTCGTGGCCCACGTCCAGCGTGGCCGCAGGCCGTCTCGGTGCGTTGCGGCGTACGTTCGCCAGCGCGGCGGCGCAGGCGAGTTGCTCCCATAGATCCAGGCCGTTCTTGGGACGGGCGGCGGGATCGGGAGACAGTGCGCGGGTGAGCACGGCCACCCACTCAGCGGGGATCCCCGGGACCAGGCGGGGAAGGTGCGCGAGGAGCTCGCTGGAGGGGACCTTGGTGCCGCGGGGCAGGGTGCCCACCAAGAGCTGCGCCAGGGTTCGCATGGCCGTGCGTACGTCGTCGAAGGTCTCGGAGTCCTCGGCGGCGCCCAGCAGGATCTCGTCTGACGGGCCCACTCGTGCGCTCCTCACTCCTCCGGCACGTCCCTCGGCGTGACGCTCCGAGAGTGCCTGAGCGAGGCTCAGAGACAGAGGCCAGAGC
>JAERSX010000511.1 GCA_016845285.1 Deltaproteobacteria bacterium
GCAATGGCAGGGATGACGCGATGAAGACACGCAAGAACCTCGGCATCATGGCCCTTATCGCCGGGCTATCCGCCCCCGCAGCGGCCGATCCCTGTGGCATGGTGCCGCCCATCCGCATCGCGGACACCGATGTGCCTACGATCCAGCGAACTGGTCCTCAGCGCACCTACGTCATGTTCCACGAGGGCGTCCAGACGATGGCCCTGCGACCAGGCTTCACAGGCAAGGTCGACGACTTCGGGATGCTCATTCCGTTCCCCAGTCCGCCCGCCCTGCGGAAGATCGACGACGCCACCTTCCGCCACATCGAGGGCGCGGTCGATCCCCCCCAGGTCGATGTCTGGCTCTACGACCCCTACGAGATCTACGAAGAGGAAATGAACGACGGGGGCAGCATGCCCGTTCCGAGCTCAAAAGGCGTCCAAGACGGAGGGCTCCGCTACGACGAGGTCCGCGTGCTCAACCAGGAAGCCGTGGGCATGTACCAGGTGGCAGTGCTGGAGGCCGGCTCGCCCAAGGCCCTGGCCTCCTGGATGACCGAGAACGGCTACCGCTACCCCGACGGGATGGACGCCGTGGTGCAGGACTACGTGGGCGCCAAGTGGTGCTTCGTCGCCATCAAGGCCACCGTGGGCCAGGCCCCTGGCGTGGCCCCCCGCCCAGGCATGCGGCAGGCCGAGCCTTCGCTCCCGGATGGCGCCTCCTTCGACGGCCATGTGCAGGGCATGGGCTTTCGCTTCCGAGCCTCCGCACCGGTCATCCCCATGCGCCTGAGCGTGTTCAACCCCGACACCTCGGGAGACGGGCCACGAAACGTGGTCTACGCGCTCACCGAGGGGGGGATCAAGCTGGCTGACGTGGGCGAGCAGACCGTCGCTCGACAGATCGCCGGGTCCGAGCTGCGGGATCGTCTCACCGGGCCCCTCGATGTGGTCTGGCACAACGGCGACGCCCAGCAGGTCGAGCAACAGTACCGCCGGCAGGTGGCCCAGGCCCGCGATCCGAGCCCCTACAACGGTGTGGCCAAGGCCCTCTTCGCCTCAGACCTGCACGCGGCGACCTCCAAGACGCTGTCCCTCCCCTTCGAAGAGGAGGAGAAGGAGCTGCTGCGCATCAGCGAGTCGCTGGGCCTGCGGGGCGCCGAGGTGGACGCGCAGCACGCCGTCGTCATCGCCGAGCAGCGGGACTGGCTGACCCGCAAGGCCCTCGACGAGCTGCCGGAGCTCACGTTGACCGTCATCGACGGCAACCTTCCCGTCGAAGTCCTGGCCCGCCAGAACCTCAGCTTCGAGCCCTACACCATGCCTCAGGGCAGCGAGCTCCCACGCCATGACCCCCTGAAGGCCACCAACCTCACCCTCAGCTTCCCAATGAAGAGTTCCCGATGACCCGCACCCTCAGCCTCGCCCTCCTGGCCTTCGGCCTCGTCCCCACCGCGAGCGCCGATCCCTGCGGCATGGTGCCGCCCATCCGGATCGCCGACTCCAACGTGCCGGCCATCCAACGAACGGGCGCCCAGCGAACGTACGTGATGTTCAAGGATGGTGTGCAGACCATGGCCCTGCGACCTGGGTTCTCCGGGAAGATCGACGAGTTCGGAATGCTCATCCCGTTCCCGAGCCCGCCCGCGCTGCGGAAGATCGACGACGACACCTTCGCCCACACCGAAGCCGCCGTGGACCCCCCGGTCATGAACGTCTTCGTCTACGACGACATCCCCAGACCCAGTGCAACGGGAATGCGCTTCGCATCGGCCGGCTCTGCCCCGGTCAAGAGCGAGGACTCGCTGCGCATCGACGAGGTGCGCGTGGTCAACCAGGAGGCCGTGGGCATGTACCAGGTGGCCGTCCTGGAGGCGGGCTCGGCGACCGCCCTCAAGGGCTGGATGGACGACAACGGCTTCCGCTACCCCGACGGCATGGACGCCACCGTCGAGGACTACGTGGGCATCCGCTGGTGCTTCGTGGCCATCAAGGCCACCGTGGGCCAGGCGATGGGGGTGGCGCCACAGCCTGGCATGCGCACCGTGGACTCGGCCCTGCCGGACGGCGCCGCCTTCGACGGTCACGTCCAGGGCATGGGCTTTCGCTTCGAGACCCCCGAGCCCGTGGTCCCCATGCGGCTCAGCGTCTTCAACCCCGACACCTCGGGCGATGGGCCCCGCAACGTCGTCTACGCCCTCACCGAACAGCCGGTGAAGGTGTCCCAGATCAACAGCGACCTGGTGCGACGACAGGTCCAGGGCAACGAGCTCCACGGTCACCTCACCCAGCCCATCGAGCTGGTCTGGCACAACGGTGGGCCCGAGGACGTCACCCCCGAAGAACTCGACGGCTGGCGTGGCCTCCGCGATCCCGCCCAGTACAACGGCATCGCCGCCCAGCTCTTCGCCGCAGATCTCCACGCCGTCTCCGAGGGCGAGCTGTCCCTGGCCTTCGAGGAGGAGGAGAAGGAGCTGCTTCGCATCAGCGAGTCCTTCGGGCTGCGCGGAGCCGAGATCGACACGCAGCACGCCGCAGCCTTGGATGAAATGCGCGATGAGGTCACCGGGCAGGCTCTCGATGCGATCAAGGAGATGAGCCTGACCGTCATCGATGGCCGCTTCCCCGTGCCCGTGCTCGCCGAAGAGAACCTGACCTTCGCCCAGTTCCGCATGGACGAGGCGCAGAACGTGACCCGCACCGACGAGATCCGCCCAAGCGGGCCCACCCGCACCATCTACCGGAACCGCTGAGCCAGGCTGAACCGCGAACGCGAGCGCCACGGACAGCACATCAGCCATCTGTTGACGGCATCCACACGCCACCGCCCCGGGCCCGGGCTACCCTGGCCCCGAATCGTCATCTGTCTCCGAGTCCCAAAGGAGACGCCTCTCTCTCCTCGGAGCAATCATGTCTTTGCGCACCCTCACGTCCTTGCTGGTTCTCGGTTCCACCCTCAGCCTGGGTTGCTTCGGCGGCGATGCCGGCGACGACGACGACGACGAGGAAGAAGAAGACGGGGGCAACAACGGCAACCTCGACACCGACGGCGACGGCCTGACCGACAGCGAAGAGGAAGAGCTGGGCCTCGACCCGAACCTCGCCGACACCGACGGCGACGGCTTCGACGACGCCACCGAGGTCGACTCCGGCACCGACGGCACCCTGTGCTGGTCGGTCCCCGAGGGCTGGCCGGCCTGTGGCGCCAACGCCGAGGCAGCGGGCATCGAGGCCACCGGCTGGGCCATGGGCGATGTGGTCGAGGACTGGACGGGTGACGACCAGTACGGCGGCACCATCGATCAGTACGATCTCTACGGCATGGTGGTGGTCATCGACATGAGCGCCGGCTGGTGCGGCCCCTGTCGGACCGCAGCCGAAGACGCCGAGGCCGAGTACCAGCACTACAAGGACGACGGCGTGATGTTCATGCACGTCATCGTCGACGACAACAGCTACGACGGTGCCGTCACCGACGAGGACTTCACCGCCGACTGGGCCGACGAATACGGGCTGACCTTCCCCGTCGTCACCGACGACTCGGTCAACGGCTACGCCGCGCCCTACTACAACTTCTACATGGAAGGCTACGTCGACGGCATCCCCGCCTACGTGGTCCTCAACCGTGAGCTCGAGGTGGTCGACTGGTGGAACGGCGTGAGCGCCGCCAGCCTCACGAGCGCCATCGAAGACAACCTCTGAGCTTGTTCGGGCGCTCCCCCCTCGAAGAAGGAGAGGGCCCGCACCGCGACCGACTCGGCTCGATCTGAACGAGTCGCGCGAGCGGACACCGTTGTGGGGGCGCCTCGGTCGTGCGAGGGTCTCCGCGTGACCCGGATCCTGCGCTACTCCCTGCTGCTCGCCGCGTGCACCGGTGGCGAGCCCACCACGCCATCCCCCACCGAGACAGCCGACTCCGCAGCGGCCGACACAGGGGGAACATGGCGGAGTGCGCTCTACCCCGACGACTGGGAACCCGGCCTCACCGTCGACGACCACGCGCTCCACGATCTGTCCTTCGCCGGCTACCGCAACGGCGAGGCCTCCCTGCCAGACCCCGTGCCTGGGG
>JAERSX010000512.1 GCA_016845285.1 Deltaproteobacteria bacterium
CGTGTCCACACGCGGATCGGACGCGTAGTCCTGCACGTTGACGACACCATTTCCGTCGAGGTCGTAGGAATCGGCCTCGTTGCCGTCTTCATCCTGGGGGAGAGGCAGCTCGCCGGTGTTGAGGAAGGCCTTGTTGACGAGGTCGCTCTGCGACCAGTCGATGCCACTGTCGGCGACGGCGATCACGGCATCCCACCGACCCACGGTGGTCGCCCACGCGAGGTCCGCCGAGTGACCCGCCCCGAACTCCGCCAGGTCTGGCAACACCGTGTCGCGGGTGTGCTCGGGCACATAAGAGAGGTAGTTCCAGCGCCCGTCGAGATCGCTGGGGCATGCGCTGGCATCGTCTGGCGTGCCGCAGTCCGGGTAGGGCTCCAGCGGAACCTCACCCACTGCGGACATGGGCAAGACCAGCAGCATCAGGGGCTTCCACGCACGCATCAGCTCTCCTGGAGCGGTCCGGGGCGACTGGGCTTAACGGCGCCATCGGCCGGATGCGGTCGGTAGACAGGCCCTGGCGCACGCTTGGGATGTTAGCCACTCCACAGCCCCTTCGCGGCCCCCAGCCCCGGGTCGAGCCATGCAGTTTCAGCACCGCCACCCCTTCCGCTACCCAGCCCAACAGGTCTGGGACTTGCTGATGACGGAGACCTACGACCAGGACTCAGCCCGGGTGAGCGGTCTCACCCGTCAGCAGCTGTCCGACGAGGTCGTCGACGGGTGCCGCTTTCGGCGCATCCAGGTCACCTCCAACAAGACGCTGCCAGGCTTCATGGCCAAGGTCATCCGTGCCGATCGCCTGACCTACACCCTCGAGGAACGGTACGCGGCCTCGGAGAGGCGCATGGACTGGACGGTCATCCCCATGGCCGTGAGCGACAAGGTCGTCGCCACCGGCACTTTTGAGATCACACCCAGTCCGCACGGCTGTGAAAGATTGGTGAGCGGACGCATTCGCGTGTCGATCCCCCTGGTGGGTGGCAAGATCGAGCGCGCCATCGCCGACGAGCTGCAGGCGTCCTACGCCAAGACCGCAGTCTTCGCTGAGTCGTGGCTTGCGTAGCGCCCCCCATGATTGCCCCCATGGTCCTCCTCGCAACCTCCATGCCCGCCCTGGCTGGCTACGCCGACGCGTTCGAGTACGAAGTCGAGCGTCACGACGGCGAAGTCGAGATGCAGGACTTTCCGAGCTGGTCCGAGCGCGACATGCACCTCTGGACCAACGCCGCACGGGTAGACCCCGAAGCCTTCGACGCCGACTACCAATCGGGCGGCTGCTCCTTCGACAGCTTCCTGGCCGATGAGCAGACCCCGAAGCCTCCCCTCTTCTTCGATCCTGACCTCACCCGTGCCAGCCGCTGGCACTGCGAGGACATGGTCGACAACAACCACTTCGCCCACGAGTCTTCGGACGGCACCAGCTTTGGGTCTCGAGTGGCCCGGTTCTACACCGACTCGGCCTATGTCGGTGAGAACATCGCGTACGGCTACGGCACCGGGTACCCCACCGTCATGGTGGGCTGGATGTGCTCGGACGGCCACCGTTCCAACATCATGAGCGCTGGGTACAACGAGATGGGTCCAGGTGCCATCGGCACCCACTTCACCCAGGACTTTGGCTCCGGCACCCTCGGGACCGAGGGGAAGCTCGCCATGGGCATCCACTCCCCTGAGAACCCCGACACCGAGGTCGACTTCTACGTCGACTTCTACGACAAGGACGGCGCTCCCGAAGCGGTGCGGGTCTTCGTGGACGGCGAGCCCTACCCCATGGACCTCGAGTGGGGCGCCGAAGACATGGGCATCTACGCCCTCACCCTCGACGTGACCGACGACAACTGCCACCAGTACTACTTCACGTGGCGACGCGGCAACGACACGAGCACCTGGCCCGAAGAGGGCAGCTACATCTATGGCGAGCGCTGCGACAACCCGCTCGGCTGGGTGAACAACCAGATGAGCCTGGAAGTAGAGGTCGACGAAGGAGGCCTCCCGCGGATCATCGGCTGCGCCTCAGCACCTCTGGGTGCAGGCATCACATGGGTCTTGGGCATGCTTGGAGTGGTCCGTCGCCGGCGTTGCTGAGCGCCCCAAGAGGAACCTCGTGTCACGCGAATGGCGGCGGGGCTCCACGACAAACTCGCCCGCAGAGGGCAAAGCCATGCTATGCCTTGCGCCGCAATCCTAGCGTGGAGTCCTCGTGAGTGAGCTCGAAAAGGTGGTCCCCGGCAAGGTCCAAGCAATTGGCATCATGCACATCATCGGCGGCATCATGAACCTCGTCCTGGCACTCATCTGGGGTGTCTACGGACTGTTGACCGGCGTCATGACGTTCGGCATCGGACTCGTCATCTGCTGCCCCGCCTTCATCCTGCTGCCCATCGCAATCGTCGAGATCGTCAGCGGCGTCAAGCACATCAGCAAGGACCACACGGGCCTGGGCCCTCCCCGCACGACCGCTTTCGTCGAGATGGGCGCCATCCTCGGCTGCAGCATGATGTCGCTGATCTTCGGCATCCTCACCCTGGCGTTCCTCAACGACCCAGAGGTCGAGGCCTACTACGCCCAGAACCAGCTTCCCGGCTGAGCAGCCCTCCCTGCGTTCGTCACCTCGCCCCCCTCGGGCATGGTCGCCCAAACGTCCTTCCGGAGCATCTCCATGTCCGACGCACTCGCCAAGCCGCCAGGAAAGGTCCAGGCCATCGGCATCATGCACCTCATCGGGGGCATCCTGAACATCTTCGGAGCCCTCGCGTGGGCCGCGGGCGGCTTCCTCAACGGCCTGATGACCTTCGGCATCGGCTGCATCCTGTGCATCCCGACCTTCATCCTGCTGCCTGTGGGAATCATCGAAGTGATCAGCGGTGCCAAGCACCTGAGCAAAGACCACACCGGTCTGAAGCCCCCCCGCGGAACCGCCATCGCCGAGATCTGCGCGATCTTGGGATGTCAGTGGTTGGGTGTCGTGTTCGGCGTTCTGACCCTGGTGTTCCTCAACGACCCCGAGGT
>JAERSX010000513.1 GCA_016845285.1 Deltaproteobacteria bacterium
GCCCGCGGTGCTCCTGGTCCACGGCTTCGCCCAGAATCGCTACACCTGGCACACCTCACACCGCTCGCTGAGCGCATGGCTCGCGTGGCGAGGCTTCGACACCTGGAACCTCGAGCTGCGCGGGCACGGCAACAGCCGCAGGGAAGGGCAACGCGGGGCGGAGGCCTTCGCCGACTATGTCGAGGACGTGCGTCGCGCGGCTGCCGCCATGCCCGGCCCCGCCTTCTGGATGGGCCACAGCCTGGGCGGCGCGGCCATCTACGGGGCCGCCGCCCTCAACAAGCGCGACGGAGACCCCCCTCCGCTCGGCGTGATCGGGGTGGGGGCCATCTACCACTTCGGCCGCAGCAACTGGCTCATCGGCGGGCTGGGCCGCATCACCCACCGGCTGCGCAACGAGCCCTTCATGCACAAGGTGCAGGTGCGCACCAAGATCTTCGGGCACCTGCTGAGCCGACTCTACGGGGCCAGTGATGTCATCGGCTACACGCTCCCCGCGTCGGGCTGGTGGCCTGGCAGCGTGGAGCCCGAGCTGCTGCAGGAGCGCCTCCAGAAGGGCTTCGACTGGACCAGCGTGAAGGTCTGGCAGGAGATGAGCCGCTGGTCGGCCCACTGCGAGTTCGACTACGACTCCGAGTGGCGGGCCGTCGACGCACCGCTGCTGGTGATCCTGGGCGACCGGGACCACCTGCTGCCCGCGCCCGACGGGGCGGTGGCCTACGAGCGGGCCGCGAGCACCGACAAGCAGATCATGCTCTTCGACGACTGGAACCACGAGGTTCACTGGGGCCACCTCGACCTGCTCATGGGCCGCAAGGCTCCCGCGCATGTCTGGCCGGCGATGGACGCGTGGCTCCAGGAGAGGAGCTGACCTACTCGGCCAGCTCGTCGATGACGGCCTGCTCGATGGCCTCGAGGTCCGGCTCGTTGCTGGCGTAGACGATCCGCCCGTCCGTCCCCACCACGAAGTCCTGCGGGTAGGCGCCCGTGGGGAAGGCGAACTCCAGATCGTAGAGACGGTCCACCGAGCCGTCGACGTCGTTCAAGACGGGGAATTCCACGCCCAGGAACTCAGCGTATTCGCCCACGTGCTCGGGCGACTCGTTGCTGACGATGCCCCAGATGACCACGCCCTCCTCGGCGTAGCGCTCGTAGATGCGGACCTGCAGATCGGAGACCTCCGATGCGCACTGGGGTCACCAGGTGGCGAAGTACGCCAGCACCACGGGGTGGCCCAGCTGGTCGGACAAGGTGTGGAGGTTGCCGTCGAGATCCATCAGCGTGAAGTCGGGGGCCTGCTGGCCGATGACCTTGCCCTCGCCGGCGGCCCCGCTCGTCAGCACCAGGGTGAGCTCTGGACTGGAGGGGTCGTCGGTGGCGATGCACAGGGACGTGACGTCCAGCTCGGTCTCGCCATCCCAATGGAGCGCGACGCGGGCCGACTCGCCCGGGGCCAGGGAGACGGCGCTCACCTCGACGGTGACGCCCTCGGGGGGCTCGATGCCCGCCAGATCGAGGGTGCCGTTGCCCCGGTTGAGCACGGACACCTCACGGGTCTCGGCCTCATCGAGGAAGGCGACGATGTCGTGGCTCAGATCGGCCGCCGGCGCCTCACCGGTCCCCGCCTCCCAGAGCCCCAGGATGTTCCAGTCCCCCACGGCGAAGTAGTCGCCCTCCCCGTCGACGGTCATGGCGAACTGCTCGGTCTCTTCGTAGGCGAAGGGCTGGGGATCCTCGGGGGTGCCGGCCCGCCCCACGTCGAGGAGGACCACAGCCTCCTGGGTGGTGACCGCCGCGAGGCCATCGTGCACGTCGACGTCCTGGGCGCTGCCGCCCACGTCCACGCTGGTCACCAGCGCGGGCGCCAGCGGGTCGGAGACCTCGTAGATCTCGAGGCCGCCCGCCCCGGTCGCCACGTAGACGTACCCATCGTCGATGGTGAGCCGCATGGGCTGACCGGCACTCTCCAGGCTTCCCACGATGGACGGGTGCTCCGGCGACGAGAGATCGAGGGTCACCAGCCCCAGGCTGCCATCGGCCACGTAGGCGACGTCCCCCTCGATGGCGATGGCCCAGGGGCGTCCGAGATCGTTCATGGCACCGGTGGTCTGCGGTGAGGAAGGCTCGCTCACGTCGAAGACCTCGAGGGTGCCGTAGAGGTTGACGATGTAGAGCAGATCGCCGGAGCGGGCCATGCCCTCGAAGCCGAAGCTCTCGATGTGCACGAGCAGCTCGGGGGTCTCAGGATCCTCCACGCTGATGACGTCGAAGCCGGACTCGCGGTTGGTGGCCCAGGCCAGACCAGGCTCGGCCGGCAGCACGTTGTAGTAGCGCTGGAAGGGGCCGTCGTTTCCGGCGACGTAGCCCTCGGTGGTGGGGCTGCTGGGGTCGCCCACTCCGAAGGTGACGAGGCCACCCTGACCCGAGGTCAACACGAGGTCCTCGTCGGGGAGGTAGGCGATGTCGATGATCTCGGTGAACCAGCTCGGCCCGCCATCCTCGGTGTTCTTCTCGGAGCCCACGAGCACGAATTGGT
>JAERSX010000514.1 GCA_016845285.1 Deltaproteobacteria bacterium
TTCCGGTAGAGGCTGGAGTCGTGCCGATCGAGGAGCCGATCGAGGTTGTGGAGCACCAGGACCTTGTCGGCCAGGGCCTCGTTGCGGAGCACGCCGAGCATGATCTCGACGATCTCAGCGGGGCTCTTGCGGTCCTTGCGGGCCCGGATGGCGTCATGCAGGGAGCTGTCTCCGGCCTCCATGCCGAGGAAGGCGAGACGCCCCAGCAGGGTGTCTGCACCGCTTCCGCGGCCGAAGGAGTGGTCGCTCAAGCGGGTGCGGCTGCCCGACATCAGCGTGTGCTCCACCAGCCAGCGGCGGCCGGACCCGCCTGGCCCGTGGACCACGATGGGGCCGCCAGCGGCATCGAGGGACTCCTGCAGCCAGGCCACGTCTTCCTCGCGACCCACGAAGATGGGACGAGGGGCGCGTGCCTTCTTCTTGGCGGGCGCCGCGGCAGCAACCACCACCTGGGCCGGGACACCCACGTCTACGGGGAGCTTGCTGATGAAGTCTTGCGCGCGCTGCTTGGCGTGCTCCCACTTCAGGAAGCGAAGGGCGCTGGGCAGGGCGAACACGTTGAATGCCCGCGCGGCCACCACCAGGCGGGGCTTGTGAGCGCCCCCCTTCACCAGCTTCTCCAGGGCGCTCAGGCCGCGACCGTCACTTGCGGCCTCGGGCTCGATGAGCACGATGACGCCACCTTCTCCTGCAAGCGCCGCACCCACACTCTGGGCATCGAGGGCGACTGCGGGGTTGATGGGATCACCTCCCAACACGACACAGGGCACGCTGCGGCGTCGCAGCTCGGCCTGGACGTCAGGGTTGTTCAGGGCACGCTTGCCCACGGCGAGGACACAGCGGCCCTCCCGTACGGCGGCTTCGACGCGATTCATTAGGACCTCGAATACTCTCTGCGCAGCGTTCCAGTCGAAGAGGCTCTGTGCCTCGAGACAGGAGGATCGACCCGTGCCTGGTGCGGCGGGCCACACCTGGCCCCGGGTCACGCCGACTCAGGAAGGCGGGAGGGTAACGGGCCCTCTGACCGTCTTCAACGGGGGAGCCCTATACTTCGCCCGATAGAGGCTGAGCCTCGGCAACCGGAGCGGCAGTGGGAGCACGACAGATCGACGGGTGGACCCTCCGCGGGAGGCTCCCCATGGCGCTACAGACCATGGAAGTCTGGCGCGCTGAAGGGCCCGAGGGCACCGCTGAGGTCTTCTTCGGTGACGACGAGCAGGCAGAGCTGGCCCGCCGCCTGCCTGGCTGGGGGCCCTACCCGCGCGTGCGGGTCGTCGAGCATGACGGCGGCAATGCCATCATCGTGCCAGGGCAGGTTGTCGAGAACCTGGAGACCATCTGCGACCAGTTTGCGCCTGGGGCGCGCGTCGCCTTCGCGTGGCACATCGCCGCAGCCGTGGGCGAGCTCCATGACCAGGGCCGCGCCCATGGGCTGCTCCACCCGGTCTGCATCGGCCTCGATGCCCAGCGACGACTCACCATCCGGCCCGCGTTCGGGCGCGTGCGCCTCGAAGACCCCGACATCGAGGCCACCGCGCAGGCCACGGACTGCCTTCAGCTGGGTGGCGCGCTGGGTGTGTTGCGCCTGAGCGATGCCGGCGACGAAGGCACCGATCTCGTGCTGGGGGGACTGCGTCGGGAGGGAGCACGACGGCGCCTCCAGCCGGGCGGCGCCTTGCGACAGGCCCTCGGCGCGCTCCTCGCCCGACACCCGTACTGGGAAGACAGCCTCCTCGATGTGCTGGGCGGCGGCTGGGAGATCGGCGTGATCCCACGCCCCGAGCGCCGCATGCCGCGTCTCGATCTACCCGGCTGGTACACGGCTCGTAGCTACCGGCGTCCGGCGCCCCTGCCTGGGCCGCGATCGAAGCCGGTGTCTCGTCCCACACAGTTCCCGTCGACACGGGCTGCGCCGCCGTCGCTTCCGTCATCCGCTCCGCGGGACGGGGAGCCGCGCGTGCGGGTGAAGCTGGCTGAGCTCCCCTCCGTGACGCCGGCCCCTCCGGCGGCTTGGGTGGAGGCTCCTGCACCGGGTCCCGCGCTGGGGGGGGGCCGTCGAGAAGACGCGCGCGCCGCCTACGATCTCATCGCGGAACGGCAGACCGAGGAGATCCCGCTGGCGGCTCTGCCAAACGCCGACGGCGACGCAGAGGACTTCGGCGCGTTGGCCGCCCTGCCGGCCGGGGACTCCTTCGCGGACGTCCCGGACGACGAGGCTGTCCCGAAGGGGACGCGCGCCGGGAAACGTGCTGGGAGGTCGGATGCATCCAAGCGGTTCGTCAGGGAAGGGCCGGATCTCCCCGCCGTAGCCCCCCCTGGTCCAGCTCGAATCAGCCTGCCGCTGACAGCGAACGCGCGCCCTGGACACGATGAACCCCTCCGCCTCCCCGATGAGAGGAGTGCCCCGCTGGAGGTCGCGCCGCAGCCGAGTCCGACCTCTCCCGAAGAGGTCGGGTCCGACGAACTCCAACCCGGGCTGATCGCGGCCTCGGAGGACGAGCAGAGCGAGGTCGCCGAAGCGGAGCCCGCGCTGGCGTCGGTGGTTCAGGCCGAACCGGAAGCCGAGGCGCCCGAGTCCTCGGCCGTCGAGGTCGACGCGGAGGAAGTCGAGGCGGCCCCGAACGTGTCCGAGGTCGCGTCGACCGTCGCCGCACAAGCACCGGAGAGTGACCCTCCCGACGTGCTCGCCGCCGCGCCAGCAGAGGTGGTTCCGGCGGAGGTGGAAGAGGTCCCCGAGCTGTCACCCGAGGGCCACGCCCTGCCCAACACCTTCGGCGCTCGCTCCGCCGAGGACCCCTCTCGAGACGAGCTGGAGGATGCCCTCCCGGAGATGCTCGAGGCGTCGTCGGTGCCCATCTCCCTCGAGCCTGGCGACGACATCGAGCTCGCCACCGCCGATCTGGCACCGGTCGATGATCTCGAGTCGGTCGAGGAAGGCGATGAGGACATCCCGTCCGCCTTGGCCATGCCCATGGAGGTCGAGCTCGCGTCAACGGGTCCGGTCGCCGAGGTCGATCGCGAGCTCCTCGACGGAGCAGACGAGGTCGCCGAGGTCGATGAGGTCGATGAGGTCGCCGAGGTCGCCGAGGTCGATGAGGTCGATGAGGTCGCCGAGGTCGATGAGGTCGATGAGGTCGATGAGGTCGCCGAGGTCGCCGAGGTCGCCGAGGTCGATGAGGTCGATGAGGTCGATGAGGTCGATGAGGTCGATGAGGTCGAGAGCAGGGAAGGGGCTGGCGCGGAGAGCGGTGAGGACGTCGTCGAGAGCGGGGACCTGCCGGAGCCCGCAATGCCCGACGCGTCACCCGAGACGCTCGCTGAGCTCTCGAAGAGGCCCGGCCGCTCCTCTGCCTCCCAGACGCCCACCTGGAGTGCTGTGGCCGGCGTCACCGGACGGGAGGAGCGCGAGGTGGAGCTGGGCGCAGGCAAGTGGACCGAGCCGGCTCGCAGCCTGGACGAGGTGCGAAAGCAGCTGCCGGACAGCCCTGTGCGTGAGCTCTCCATGCAGACCAGCGGGCCCTCCTCTGTCACGCGCTACTCGGTCGTCGCGCTGCTGCTTGGAGCCATCGTGGCCGCCGGGCTGTGGCTGGGGCGCACCCCCGGCACGCCCGACGCGCCAGGGGTGCCTCTCGGCGCTGGGGGACCCCGAGCCACCGAGGCGGCTCCGGGCGGGCCGACCGTCACCGTCAGCACCGAACCGGCAGGCGCACGCCTGACCCTGGACGGCAAGCGCCTCGGCCGCGCACCGGTGGCCGTGGCCGTGCCCACCGATGACGCTCACCATGAGCTGTGCGCCGAGTTCGGCAAGAAGCGCAGCTGCCGGACCCTGACCGGTACCGCCCTGAGCCTTCAGGATCCCTACATCTTCCACCTGGGTGACGGAGCCACGGAGGGCCGGTGACCGACGGGGCGCTTCCGGAGCGGGTTGCGCAGCTGCCCACGCAGCCGGGGGTCTACCTCTTCAAGGATGCCCGCGGCCGCGTGCTCTATGTGGGCAAGGCCAAGAACCTTCGAGCCCGGGTGCGCCAGTACGTCTCGGGACAGGACGAGCGCCTGATGGTGCCCTTCCTCGTCGAGCAGGCCGCCGACGTGGACGTGGTCCTCGTCCACAGCGACAAGGACGCGATCCTCCTCGAGAACACCCTCATCAAGAAGCACCGCCCCCGCTTCAACGTGAAGCTGGTGGACGACTCGAGCTTCCTTCACCTGCGCATCGACCGTCGGGAGCGCTGGCCCCGCTTTCACCTGGTCCGCCGCATCCAGGACACCAAGGCACGCCACTTCGGCCCCTTCGCCTCGGCCTCTCGAGCCCGTGCCACCCTCGAGTTCGTGGGGCGCCGCTTCCCGCTGCGCACCTGCTCCGATCGCGAGCTGCGCAGCCGGAGCCGTCCGTGTCTGCTCCACCAGATGCACCGCTGTGTGGCCCCGTGCGTAGACCTCTGCACCCCTGAGGAGTACGACCGCATCGTGGACGAGGCGCTCCTCTTCCTCGAAGGCCGGAACGACGAGCTGGTGAGCCGCCTCCGGGCCCGCATGGAGGCCGAGGCCGAGGCCCTGCGGTTCGAAGAGGCTGCGCGGCTCAGAGATCTGATCCGGGCCATCGAGGCGAGCATCGAGCGGCAGCACGTGGTCGATGCGCGCCTGTCCAACCGCGACGTGTGGGGACTGTTCCGCTCCGCTCACCGCGGCGTGCTCGCGGTCGTGCCCATCCGCGGGGGCAAGATGCAGGAGGCCGCCACCGTGCCCCTC
>JAERSX010000515.1 GCA_016845285.1 Deltaproteobacteria bacterium
CCATACCCAAGGCCATTATTCCCTTATCGCTGCTCATCAGCATGTTGTCCGCCTGTGGCGGAGCTGACCGAACCACGTGGGCGACGGGGGCCGGCACGGGCGACGACCACGGCGAGGCCGGCGACACAGCGGCCGATCCAGAAGACTGGTCCTTCGTCGACTGTGGCGAACCACTTCCAGGCATACCTTGGGGAGATGCCACCGATGGTTCGGTGGGCTGGGAAGAGGGCACCCTCGACGACTTCGACCCCAGCGCGCTGCCCGAAGAGATCGATCTCTCTCACATCGACGACTACTACCTGGTGGTGCTCAGCTTCGCACTCAGAGAGAACCTCGGAGACACCGTGGCGCGGGACGATGTCCTCGCCAAGGGTGAGCTCGGCCTGGTGGTGCTCGCCGCCATCTTCAATGAGCGCGGCTCCAACGCCGGCATCGACTACGACATCTTCGAGAAGGGCCTCACGCGGTACTACACCTGCTCTCTGGGACTGCCATCCTCACTGGTGGGCTTTCGCGAAGCGGTGTTCGACTACTCAGCACACAGCTCGGTCGACATCGACTCGAGCAATCACTGCGGCACCGTCAGGGTCACCCGCGATCTCGAGGCCGGCTTCATCGTCTCCGAGACGCTGCTGCAGGCCGGCACCGACGACGAAACAGTCCGTGAGACCGAGATCCTCATGCTGAACGAACGAGACGACGGCGCCATGGACTTCTTCGTCTATGGCCCCTACGGCTGGCTCACCGACCGCACCACCATCGACTACAATGAAGGAACACAAGATGACTACATTGGAGCCTCACCGGCCTGGTGTATGAACTGTCACTACGACAGCGACAACATGAGCTTTGACGTGACCAGCCCAACCGACCATGGGTACTGCGACTAGTGCGCACCCAGGACGATCCACGGCCTGGGGCGACGAGCGGAAGGAACTGACGCCCGGCAAACACCGAAGCCCACCGTGTCCGAGGCGAGGATAGCTGCAAGCACGACACCCACGTTGGGAACGAAGTGTAGCGACTCGAGACAGGACACCGGTTGAGCCACCAATCAGCGGAGCTGGCCACACCACGCCCGCAACCAGCACCGTATGGACCGTTGCCCCCAATTAAAACCATGAACCGGATGACTTACGATGAATGCCGTACAGACCGTGATTGAGAACGCGATGCTCGACGAGCTCGACTCGAGGGGCTTGATGCCGATCGCCAGAGCTCGCGCCCTGCTGGCCGCAACCACTGAGTTCCGAAGGGGCGAAACCCACATCGTCGACGGTGCAGTGGTATTCGACAGCGACCGCCTCTGGGCTGCCTTGCTTTCCTTGGACGACGCAGAGGAATTCAACCGCGAAGCGAAGCGGCTCGACTGGTTCTTCCATCCCCGCTCACCGCTCGATGCCGCAGCCCACACGCGATTTGGCGATGGAATCATCGACTGGCTCGAGAGCTGTCTGCTGCCAAATGGCGTGTTGTTCAACGTCCCCTGCTGCGTGATTGCCCATCTGCTCGCTGTTGGAACCCCCCGCGCCTTCCATGTCGCCAACGAGACTCGTGATGTAGATTCCCGGCAAGACCCAGAGTATGGACCCGGACTGTTCTCACCAGACAGCCCTGGAGACTACGATGAGTACGACTTGCCGGCTTCTCCCGCCGGGGGCGCCTATTCCGGTGAAGGGCACAACATGCTCATGAGCTGGATGGGTCGCCACCCAGGCATTGCGATTCCACTCCTGGCAGACATGGCCGACGCCGAGAGCACCGACGACGCCAAACGCCGCGCTGCATTCATCATCAAGAACGTCCTTGCTCCCAACGACCACAGCTGGGGGGCTTTCCAGATCATCGCTGATGAACGCGGGGAAGCTTGGACCACGGCCCTCTTCGAGCGGCTGGACGCCCCTCTGCCCTGATTGACCCACCACGCCGCACGATACGCCTGTGACAGGCTGCGCGTGCGGGCCGCGTGTACGAAGCGCTGAGGAACTTGAATGCACTCCTGACACCCACCTACGCGGTGGTGGTGCTTGTTGTGGTGGGAGTTGGCGCATGGCGACGGCAGCTCACACGGAGGAGGAGCCTGTTTCAGGCCGCCGGACTGTCCCTTGCGATGGGGTGGCCAACCGCCATCCAGGCCAAAGATGCGATATCCAGCGGGCGCCCCCGTGAGGATGGAAGCGCTATGAGCAGCAAGACCGATGAGCGAATGGCACGGATGACCTTTGCGTCGGTGTATCCTCTGTATGTTGCAAAGGTAGAGAAAAAGGGACGCTCAGAGGCCGAGCTGCGTCGAGTGATCGAGTGGCTCACGGGGTTTGATACGTCCGCCATTGAAGAGCACATCGCCAGCGGGGCTACACTTCAGGTCTTCTTCAGTCGGGCACAGCTGAACCCCAACGCCCACCTGATCACCGGCGTGATCTGTGGCCATCGGGTGGAAGACATCGACAACCCTTTGACGCAACAGATCAGGTATCTGGACAAGTTGGTCGATGAACTTGCGAAGGGTCGCAAATTGGACAGGATCCTGAGGGGCGAGTGAGCGTGGATTGGCTGAGGAGCTCCTTGGGCAGTTGGGACGTCCTCTTCGGCGTCTGGTGACCGGAGCGCTGAAGAACGGTCAGCTCTCGCGGCAAGGGTATCTGCCTCCGCGTGAGACGCCGGTCCGCGTCACCCTGTCAGGCGGCCGAGGCTGGGGAGTTGGGCACCCGCTCCCGAACGCTCAACGACATGGCCTCTCCGGAGTGGAAACACGGTGTCGGCGAATGGGGTACGAAGACGGCATGAACCTCGAAGTCATCGGCACCTGGAACCTGCGGGATGTGGGTGCCTCCCGCGCGCGGTTGCCACCAAGGTGCCTCTTCCGCTCAGGGAGTCTTCATCGGTTGGATAGCGACGGCTGGGCTCAGCTGACGGGATCTGGGGTTCGGGCCGTTGTAGACCTCCGGACGACAGAGGAGATGGTGCGAGCGCCCTCCCGTCCGCCGACCGAAGTCGAAGTCTTGCATGTTCCCCTCGAGGACGGACTGCACGGCACCGAGCAGTTTCGAAGGTGGTTTGAG
This sequence comes from Deltaproteobacteria bacterium, assembly GCA_016845285.1. Lineage (GTDB taxonomy): Bacteria > Myxococcota_A > UBA796 > UBA796 > UBA2385 > BH17. The sequence continues at coordinate 3,063 of JAERSX010000515.1, forward strand.
TCGGGAGAGATCGCAACGCCCCTCTATTACATCGAGTTCTTCGATGCTTGGGGTGAACGTGTCATATCGGCTCTCGAAGCGATCGCGAGTGCAGGCCCAGGCGTTCTCATCCACTGCAAGAAGGGGTGCGACCGCACAGGAATGTTGGTTGGCTTGATCTTGGATGGATTGGGTGTAGAACGTGGTGCGATCGCGTCAGATTACTTGCAGACACAGGCTCGGATTGCGGGCGCTTCTGCAAGGCGGCTCGGAGTAACCGACGACACTCGAGAGATTGCAGCCGTCATGCAGGCGGCCGGCAAGACGCTCGAGGATGCTCTGGTCGAGTTCTTGGACCACGCCAAGGACAGGTGCGCCGACTTCGGTCCAATGATTGCGTCGAGGTGGGGCCTCGACCTGCCATTGACGGAGCAGCCTGGCGTCTGACACCGAGGGGGAGACGACGGCCTCGAGCGGCACACGCGCAAGGCAGAACACGAGGGAGCGTGCCCTCGCCACCTCCGATGACACCGTCTAGGGGCCCTCGAAGCCGGCCAACGCTTCGAAGAGCGCCTTCGAGCGGCTGAGGTCGGCGTCCGTGTTGCCGTCGACGCGCACGCCGACCACCACCTTACAGTGCGCCACGACTGCGATGGCTTCGCCAAGCTCCGCCTCATGGGCGGTGGGCCAGAAGTGGGAATCCAGGTCCGCACCCACACAGCGAAAGCCCACACGTGCTTGCGTGCCATCGGCTGTGGTGCCGGCGATCTCATGTCCGGGGTGGCCGGAGTCGTTCGGGTTGGTGGTGTCGACACGCTGGGACGTGCGCATCGACACATTCTCATACCCCTCGCCCTCGAGCACCTTCGTGGCGGTCTCGATGAGGTCTGGTGCAATGACCAGCGATGTATCGACCACCGCCGTGCGAGGACGGAGCCAAGAGGTCTCAGGCAGCGTCATGGCCGCGATCGGCTCTGCCGGATCGGACGCCCGGCTCAACAGCGCCGCAAGCAATTCTTGCGAGGCCTCTTCGTTGATCTGATCCGCCTCCCTCACCGCGACGACCAGCAGCCGATCGCCGCGCTCAGCATGGGCGCCATCGAGCGTCACCAGCGGGCGGCTGTGCTCTCGGGCGAAGTCGGTCTCGAAGATGTGGACCGCCACCTCCGCCCGCTCCCCGGAGGCACCGCGCCAGCTCAACGAAAACGCCCCCTCCTCCGGGCCCGTGTTGGCGCGTCCGCCCGTGTAGCCGGCCGAGCGCAGCACATCCCGGGCCTTGGGGTCGGTCAGCTGGTCGAGCGAGGCGAAGGCGGCCTCTGCCGACGGGTCGCCGGCCGAGACCTTGGGCGCCGCTGTGGCCGGACCGGTGGCCTCCGCTTGTGGTGGGTCGCAGCCCATGAGGGAGAGGAGGACGAAGACAATTTGTACAGCGCTCATGGCGACGATTGTACCGTATGCAGCAGGGCCTCCCCATGGGTCGACAAGCACGGTCACCCGGCTTCGACCGGCCCGATTGCTGCCCGCCGGGGCCTACACAGAGGGGCAGCAACCCCGGCCCCTGAGCAGGTGAGCAGGTGCCCATGCAGCTCCCGCGCTGACTGCTCCGATGGCAGGCTGAGCGAAAGGGGCCGGTCCATCCTCAGTCGAGACAGACGGGCTCCGTCAGATTGCCATGCCTCACTCTTCGCAGCGCTCCGCAATCACTTCTACTGTGTTGAGGATCTCATCCATGAAGTCTTGGACGTACGCGATGGTTTCCGGGTCTTCCTCGTCAAGCGCCGTCTCGGCATGATCAAACACCGTCTTCGACATCTCCTCGGCTCCCGCAAGCTGCATGGCTGGGCAGTCTCGGTAGGCTTCCAAGAGGCCATCGAGCACGTCCACGTCATGCTCGAGTTGAGCGCACATCTCCTTCAGCTGTTGAGCACGGAGACCCACAGCCAGCTCATGGCGATCGACGCCTACCGAGGACTCAACCTCTCCTTCTTCGCCCTCGGGCACGGACCCGTCATCAGCCTCGCTCACCAGCGGACCTGCTCGAGCGGGAGACCCAGACGATCCCGAGGGGGTCTCATTGCTGTGGAATTCGGTCGGGAGCGGCCCAGCTGGGGCCGCCAGCACGGACCTCTCCACCTCAGCGCCCGAGTCTCTCCCTGCGGCCCAAGAGGCCACGGCCGCCACAGCCACAAGAGCCGTCAGTGGTCCCAAGATCCGCAGGGCAGTGTCGATTCAGCAACCTCGCTTTCCCCTGCAGCCTACCACTCCCGAGACCTCAGAAGGTGTTCCCTTCGCTTGGACCAAGGCAGCGAGCCAAGGTGGCCAACGAGCGAACCTCGTATCCCCATAGACATCCAACGGACTCGTTGACAGCGCGGCGCTCTTCGGCCCAGAACATGAGAATGATGCGAACAGACTTCTTCGCTGGTTGGCACACGTAGAGGAGCAGGCTCGGGAGCGTTCACAGCGTCCGGCCTGGATGGGGCGGGTGCGCGGACAGGCCCATCAGCCCTGTCGTGCCGACGTACACAGCGCACCTTCGGTCGACCGACCACAGTGGCAGCGAGGAAAGATGGCCGTGGTCGTCTCGCAGCCATCACAACGAAGCCGGGAGCCATATCGCCCAACGTGTTTGCGGGAGACGCTGTTGCCACGACCCGGAGCGGAGCTCGGTGCCATCCCAGCGAGAAGGCCATCAACGTCCGGCTGCTCGGCAAGCGCGGAGAGATGGATCGTGCGGACGAGCTGGAGCACGACTTCCAGGGTGGCCACCTCGGCAGCTCGGCCTGCCTCGCTCCGAGCTGCCCCTCAGCCCGCGCTGGATCCGGCGTTGTTCACGGCAAGGAGCACCAGAGGCGTGATGAAGACCACCGCGCCCACCAGCAACCAAACGGCTTCGGGGCCGGTGTGGGCCGCTCGGGCCAGGGGTGTGTCCTCGACACCTCGCTGGGCCCGAGCGGTTCGAAGCCGCCGCTGCACGGGTCCGAGGATCAGCTCGGCGAGGATCAGGGCATAAACCCAGGAGACCACCGCGGTCGCGACGCCTTGGCCTACCCGTTCGGGATCGTCGAGGTGGCTCATGACGGCGATGCTGCCCACGAGAAAGCCCAGGGAGGCCATGGCGTAGATGAGGCTCCTGAGGCTTCGCACGATGTGGTGTCGCTGCTCCAGCTCCTTCCGTGTGGAGTCGCTGGAGCCGGCCCCGACCCACAGAGTGTCCTTCAAGGCGCCGGGACCGTGCCACCCCGCAGCGAAGAGCAGGCTGGCGCACACCATGAGGGCTGCGGCGGCCTGCAACAGATCTCCGGGATGCTCTCCCTCGACGGCCTGGGCGCCGGCCAGGAAGAGCCCGGTGAGACCGATGACGGCAAAGTAGGTCGATCCCCGACGGACTTCCGGGGGCTCGCCGAGGGAGCCCTCGCTGGCGGCCTGCTCCCCCCAGGCCTGGAAGCCCTGGCCGCGAATTGCCAACTGGCGGATCAGCGGTGCCAGGCACAGCTCGCTCGCGTACACCGTGTACAAGCAGGCGATCCAGGCGACTGCGACACCCGGTCCGATCTTGCTTGGATCGCCGAAATGGGCCAGGACCACGATCAGTCCGAGGACCGTGGCGAGCGCCCCACCCGCAAAGCAGGATCGGCGGAGGCCTTGCAGAACTTCGATCCAGCGAAGTGCGGTGCCCGGCGGGAGAGCGTCGGTGTTGCAGCTGGCCTGGAGGGCCCGGACGAGGTCCCTGCGATGGCAGACCCCGGCGACCGAGATCGGCAGCAGGATCGACAGGAGGGCCGGCGCCGCGCCCCAGAGACCTCCGATGTCTTCCCCTTGAAGAACGTGGACTGCGGGAACGGTGGCCAATGCCAACAGAAGCAAGACGACACGGTTCACAGGACCTCCTCACTTCCTCGAGGGCCCGGCCTGACACACCGGGCTGACTTCGGTCAGGGCCGGCGGTGCCGCCTCCTTGGGCTCGAAACAGAGTAGGACAGGAACGTGGCTTCCTCCGAGGAGTTTCTGGAAGGGCAGGCGGTCCTCTGCCCAGGGGACCAGCTCACGCGACAGCCCGTGATCCCGGAGCTGGGCTGACCATCGCTGATCACCGTGTGGACACAGCTGAGGTCGACTGATGACCGCGCGATCTCTGAGTCGGGGGCCGTGCCATCGAGGGGAGTCCAGGGCCACCACCGCCCCCGATTCCAGTCGGGTGGCTGCCAAGCAACCGATGGCGCCGCCATCCTCAGCCAGTCTTGCGCGCCATCAGGAAGGGTTCGAAGTGCGTCCAGTGACGGGTGTCGTCGCCGGTCTTCTTGTAGACAGCCAAATTGAATCGGGCCACGATACGCTCGTAGGGAAGGTTGGCCTCGATCCATGACATCGCTGTCCGCGTAGAGGCCATCCAGACGTCATCCAGCACGAGCAGACCTCCGGTCAGCAGGATTCGCCCAGCGTTGCGGACGTCGGCGATGATGGCATCGAACTTGTGATCACCATCGACGAAGATCAAACCGAAACGCGCGTTGTGCTCGTAGAGCGAGGGAAGGACCGCATCGGACATGCGTGTCACGACAGTGTGCAGCTCGGCCAGACCGGCTCGCTGGACTGTGGTCCGTCCAATGCCGTGCCATGCAGTGTCTTGGAAGGGGTCCACGCTCACGTGCTGGACTCCGCCGACCTGCGCGAGGGCACCGACCATATACACCGACGAGAATCCGTAGGCACAGCCGACCTCCAAGGTGTGGGTCGGCTGCACTCTCCGCACGAGCTCGGCGAGCAACAAGCAGGCCTGTTGATTGACGCCCGTCTTCTCCTTCACCTTGAAGAGCTCGCCATCCACACCGGGGATCTTGTCTGCGGTCCACAAGGCCTGAGTGACCGACTCGAACTGAGGCTGGGCGCTGGGCCAACAGGGGTGAGGAGCGCGCATGGTCGGAGATCCTCGCTGAGCGAGCCGCAGTAGACCACATGGCGCAACAGCAAAGAGCCGCCTCATCTCGAACCCAGCATGCCGAAGGCCCACCCTCACTTGGCCTCTTGTGGCCCCTCGAAACTGGGCCTACGGCCGTCGCAGCCTGCCAAGGCGCCGTCGACACCCAGCGAGCATCGTCGGGGTCCTCCCCGCCGCCACCACCGGAGCCAGCCCAGATCGTGAAGGCCAATGTGAGTGGTCGGACGCCCCACCACCGTTCACAGACCCGAAGGACTTGCACCCAGTGCCCACCGGAGATGACCGTCGCGGAGGAGGAGCTGGAAGGTATCCGTCAGGACACGAAGCGATCCGATGGATTCCTGGAGGTGGCGACGGAGGGGCTGGCGTTTCACGACGTGTTGGGCGCGGCCAGGCATCAGCACCCGCACCACCGGCTGATGGTCTCAGCCACAGCAAGAACGCGTAGCAGCTGAACGGCCTACACGAAGACCGTCAAATCGTTCTCCATTTCAAATCCAGGATCCATCTCGAGCAGTACGGGGCCTCGACGAAGCCTCTGAAATTTCACCCAACAAATGTGACTGACAGCCACTTGCGCCCCACGACGGTTGCACCACCCAAGCGCACAACATGGGCCACTATCGAACGGGCTGGCCCAACGCCGTGATGCAGTCCCCGACCATCTGTGAATCAACATGTGCACCACCAACGGCCATCTGACTGTCCTCAGTGATCCCACCAACTCGCAGCCAACACCACCTGATATGATACCGAGAGCAATAGGGGGAAATGGTTTCATGACAGACCCGCACCGGAAAACAAACAAGGTGTGGTTTGAAGAAGGGGACAACCCGGCACGGATTGCTCAGTACAACGATCTTGACTCGCGCAACCAAGGAAAATGGCTGACAGAAGCGGGCGTGAATGGTGTAAGGGGAATCCTTTTGGCTGATGGCGCTATCTGGCGTTTCGGCGCCGAAGGATGCCCAGAAATGATTCGGAGCGGCCCAATTTCACCTGCCACATTCCTTTCCATACACGAAGATTCTATCGTGAAGGCTGAACTGCTGGACGACGGGCCACCGGTTACCATAGCCAAAGGCATAGCCAAGGCGTGCGCGCGCCTGAGGGCGTTGGGGTACACAGCAATCGATACAACAGCGGCCACATCCAACTAACGAAGGTTGGGGCATGACTGACGAAAGGGCTGCGCGCCTCGACAAATGGCTTGAAGAAGAGGTTGCTGCGAACGGAGAGCTATCGCCCCCGTGGGTCAAGTTTCCGACATACGGTCGTGGCTCGCTCGGCTGGCGTATGGGCGCCGGAGAGCACTGGCTTGAGCTGTGGTGGCTCTGGATGAGCCGGTTGCCCTCTGAGCGGCAGGAGCGGCTTGGGTACTTGAAAAGGCATGGGGCAGCACCGGAGGTGTGGGGCGATGTCGTCTGGACCGTGCTCACATGCGCCGCTGCGGAGGAGCTGGAGCAATCACAGGTCGGGGAAATACGATCTCTTGGGCTCATCGCCGATGATGCGGCATACCTGAACTGGCGCGCCGGTGAACTCGATGAGCGACCAGTTTGGGAACTGTTCGACGGTCCGGCGGAGGCTGTACGGTACGCTGATCGTGAACTCACGTTTTGGTGTCGACTTGTTTCCGAAGATAGGGCGCGCGCCGAGATCGAAGAGCCGCCTGCTGCGTGGCGCGCCTTCTTTGACACAGCGAGGACGGGTCGCTTTGGCGAATCTGTCCCTGATGTGGGGCAGGGGTGGGCTCGCCTTGCGTTCCAGCTTGCCGCTGAAGCGACCGCGCCGCCGCCCTGGATGCTTGGAGTTGAGCTTGAAGCGTTCACGGACTCACTAGACATGGATGCTGGGTACGTCGATGCGTGGGGCAACTGGGCGTTCGGTGTGTTTGAGAGTCGAAGGGACTGGGAAGCGTACCTTTCCAAATGGGAGAAGCCGACCACGAAGTGGCTCGGGTTCATCGCCGAGAACGTAATCTTCTTCTGACTCGCGGCCCGGCGGCCAAACATGGGTGCCGAGAGCCCACGTAGGGGCTGACGTTGTTTCGCCTAACGCTCAGACGATATCTGACGTTGGGCGAGCGCGAAGCGAGCACAATGTGGCCGAAGGCCCGAGCGCAGCGAGCAGATATCGGCTCGTTAGGCGTCGTAGTGCATGTCCGTACTTCGTCGATTGGCCACTCGAACACCTCCGATTCAACCCGCTTTGAAAGCAGCTATCCAGCCAGCGCAACTGAAGTTGAAGCGAGTCTGGCCCGGAGGTGTTCCGAACTGTTGTCGGCGGAACCTGGGCGCGCGGGCCATGACAACACGAGAGGACGTAGGGCAATTCACCTGACGATACTGATGGCTCCAGCGGGTCAATCCGCAAAAAAGACTACCGGCTTCCGGGCCCGTATCGCCTTGTCGATTATGGGGATCAAAGCGCTGATTCGGTCTTCACCCTGCGCGAGTAGTCCTGCTGCATGAGGATACCCCTCCACTTCTCGCCGCACGCTCGGTAGTTCATCTACGGTCCACGTGCCGTCGCCGAAGAAGTTCAGCAGTCGAGACAGCAAGGGAAATTCCGCCAAAATGTGCCTGCGCAGATCGAATAGAATCCTGTGCTCGTCAGGTCCGTAGCTGACACATCCCGCTTCGGGCATGCCTTCGATTTGTACATCCAATCCCATCAGGTCCTCAGCGACTTCGGCTCCCACTAACCCCCCGCACCGTCGTTCTGCGGAAGGGCATGCGCTATGACGCCTAACGTGATGGCCAGAGACGCAGTCGGGCGAAGCCCGATTGCATTTCTGGCGCGTTAGGCGAGGTTTGCCGTCCACCGCCAACGCTCCAACCTGGCACCCAAAGTGGGGGCCATACCAATGGCGGGAGCCACGTCGCTCGCTGCCGTCCCCACACCCCTCATTGGTTGACGGGTGGAACTACAGCTGGTCCAGGGCCGCATTGCGGCCTCCAGACTCGAGTCTGTCCACGCAGAGTGAGGGCCTTCGGTCATCCCCAGAGCCAGAGGGCAGCACAGGGACGTGGAGCGGAGGCCGAGGGGCAGCGGCGAAACGCGAGCGAAGCGAACGATTCGCAACTTCCCCTCGGCCGCAGCGGAGCGATCCTGGGCTTCCTCCTGGCGGACCCCGTCGCTACCCCAGCCCTGGACATCACACAACCCGGGGTGTACCCTTAGGAGTACAGGAGCCTGCATGAAGCGACCAGCCCTCGGAGAGGACCTCGTCCCGGTCAAGGAGCTGCGAGCCAATCTGGCTGGCTGGCTCAAGAAGCTCGACGAGACCGGCAGGCCTGTAGTGGTCACGCAACGAGGCCGGGCGGCAGCGGTCCTCGTCAGGCCTCAGGACCTCGACGAGCTCGACGAGCAGCGGGAACTGGTTCAGAAGGTGCTTCGCGGGCTGGCGGAATCCGAAGCGGGCGACCTCATGGATGACGACGACATCTGGTCCGAAGTCGACGAGTTGATCACCGAAGCCGAGGCACACCTTGAAGGTCAAGTGGACTCCGGGGGCCCGAGCAGACCTGCGTGACATCATCAAGCTGATCTCGAGGGACAGACCTCAAGCGGCAAGACGACTCGCGGCTCGAATCAGGGCAGCTACTACTCACCTCAGAGACCACCCCGACCTCGGGAAGATGGTCAGTGAATTCAACGATCCCAGTCTAAGGGAGATCATCATCAGACCCTACAGAGTGATCTACAGACTGGAAGCCAGCCACGCCTCCATCTTGGCTGTCATTCACTCACGGAGGCTGCTCCGAGAAGCCCCGAATGGCTGACATCAAGGAAGTGAGATTTTGCCTCCCGGCGGGTTCCTGAGACTTCATCAAAACAACGATGGAGTCCGCTCAATCACACCGACGCTAGCCCCGCCTCCGACGCCGCCCGGGAGGCAAATCTCGCCTAACGTGATTGCGGGAGACGCCGTTGCCGCACTTCCAGAACAAGCGTCAGCAAGATCTGGGTGCGAGCCGGAGGGCAGCGCCGAGTCGCGGAGCGGAGCCCGGGGCCACTGCAGCCAGGTGAACGCAGCGAGCCTTGCTGCTGTTGCGCCGGGCGGAGTGGAGGACTCGGCGGTTCCCAGAGGCGACCACAAGAGCATCAGAGTGGACTCCACCCAGATCTGCGGCAATGGCGTTTGCCCCGCGCG
>JAERSX010000516.1 GCA_016845285.1 Deltaproteobacteria bacterium
AGGCAGCACCCGACGCCACGCCCGACACTCCCGCTGGAGAGAACCCATGAGCACCTTGCTCCGCCTCGCCATCCTGCTGCTGGTGGGCGCCACCTTCGGCGCCACCGCTGACGCCGCCAAGAAGGTCTGCGTCTACGACCCGGGCGGGCGCTCGGGCTTCATCTTCCAATTCATGCAGCCCTGGGCCCTGCAGACGTCCGCCTGGGGCGCCCAGGCCGAGCTGGTGCCCTACACCGACGAGGCCACCGCGGTGAACGACTTCGCCGCCGGAAACTGCGACGCCGTCGCCGCCTCGGGCGTTCGTCTGCAGAGCTACAACAAGGCCACCTACACCCTGGAAGCCGTGGGCGGCGTGCCCGACTACACGCTGTTCAACCGCATGCTCAACGCGCTCCAGACCAAGGAGACCTACAGCTGGGTCTTCCCCAGCAAGGGCTACGAGGTGGTCGGGCTGTACCCCCTGGGTGCCGTCTACGCCTTCGTCAACGACAAGTCCATCAACAGCGTCGAGACCCTGAGCGGCAAGAAGGTCGCCACCCTCGAGTACGACAAGACCTCGATGCATGTGGTCAAGAAGCTCGGTGGCGTCGTGGTCCCCGTCGACCTGAGCACGCTGGGCCCGACCTTCAACAACGGCGGCGCACAGGTCACCTTCCTGCCCGCCACCGCCTACACCCCCTTCGAGCTCTGGCGCGGCCTCGGCGACAACGGCGGCGTGCTGAAGTACCCGTTGCTCCAGGTCACCCTGCAGATCATGATCCACCCCGACCGCTTCCCCGAGGGCTTCGCCGACCAGTCCCGCGCCTTCGTGGCCGCGCACTGGGGCGACGCCAAGGCGGCCATCGACCGGGCGGAGGGAGAGATCCCCGCGAAGTACTGGATGACGCCGAACGCCGCCCAGCAGCGCGGCTTCGATGCCCTCTTCCAACGCCTGCGCATCGAGCTCAAGGACAAGGTGGGAGCCTACGACGGCCGCGTGCTCAGCATGCTGAAGAAGGGCCGCTGCGGCTCGGACAAGGCCCGTGCCGAGTGCGCCGACCAGCTCGAATACCAGTAGACTTCCGCCGGTGTCCAACGCCCCCGCCCAGACCGGCCTGATCGGCCGGGCGATCACCGCGATCGTCCTCGCCACCCTGGCCCTGGTGCTGGTGCTTGGCGTGGCCGACAAGATCGACGCACGCCTCGTGGCCTGGGGAGAGCAGACCTGGCCCGGCTACGCCATGCAGCTCCGGACCGATCCGGAGCCGCCGCTGTGCGATCTGGAGACCGTGCGGGCCCAGGTAGAGACCTGTGTGCCCGACACACCGGCCGGCGGCGGCGGGGTGGACGACGACCCATTCGCGAGTCCTGGCGCCGACGACGACCCGTTCGCCGACCCTGCGCCGGCACAGCCCGCAGTCGACGACGACCCGTTCGCCGACCCTGCGCCGGCCCAGCCCGCAGTCGACGACGACCCGTTCGCCGACCCTGCGCCGGCACAGCCCGCAGTCGACGACGACCCGTTCGCCGACCCTGCGCCGGCACAGCCCGCAGTCGACGACGACCCGTTCGCCGACCCTGCGCCACCAGCCGCTGGCGACGATCCATTCGCAGCGCCCACGACCCCGTCAGCGACGCCTGCGGTGTCCTGCGCCGCCGCCAAGGCGCTGCTGGAGAGCTGCGAGATCGAGACGGCCACCTACACCGACTCCGTGACCCGCCTCACCAGCGAGGTGCGCACCTTCCGCTCCATCGAGGGCTTCTTCCAGGCCCTGGCAGCCTTCCCGTACCGCATCCACCTGCTCAGCATCGTGCTCCTCCTCGGTGGGCTGCAGGTCACCTTGCTGCGCCAGCACATCGCCCTGGTCGACCCCCGCTCCCGTCGCGAACACATCGCCGCCCAGCTCGGTCAGCTCGGTGCTCACGGCTTCCTCGCCACATCCAGCTTCGCCGACTGGCGGGTGCGCAGCGGCCTGGATGTGGAGGTGGAGCACGTCGAGCTGTCCCTGATGTGGACGGTGGCCTTCGCCGCGCTTGCCCTGGTCAACCTGTGGCACCTCGTGCGTCCGCCGCAGGGCCTGGGCGAGGGTGGCAGCGTGTGGCGGGTGCTGGCCTCCATCCCGCTCTTCGCGTGGATGGCGGTGCTCTCGGGCATCTACTTCATCGCCATCGAGGGCCACCCGAGCGGTCAGGCCATCTACCTCCACAAGTTCGCCCAGTACCCAGGCATCTACCTGGCGGTGGCTCTGTACGTCTGGGCCGGCATGATGCTGCAGTTCACGCAGCTCGCGCCCCGCGCCTTCGATGTGCTGCGGCCCTGGAAGCTGCCGGCGGCCATCCTCGGCTTCGTGGTCGTGGTCGTGGCTGCTGTGCCCACCGCCTACAGCGGTGCGAGCGGCATCTTCGTCATCGCCGCGGGCGCCATCATCTTCGAGGAGATGCGCCGGGCCGGTGCCGACCGGCAGCAGGCCATCATGACCACGGCCATGTCGGGCAGCCTGGGCGTGGTGCTCGAGCCCTGCCTGGTGGTCGTGCTCATCGCGACCCTGAACAAGCAGGTCACGACCACCGAGCTCTTCGACATGGGCGTCTGGGTCTTCGCGGGGAGCGCCTTCGTCTTCCTGGTGGCCATGTTGCTCATCAACAAGGACCCGCTGAAGCCAGCCTCGCCCTCGGAGGCCCTGCCCGCCATGGCGAAGGCCACGCTGCCGCTGCTGCCGTACGTGGCCGTGAGCGTGGCGGTCGTGGTCGCCTTCGACTGGGGCCTGGACACACCCCTCGACGAGCGCAACGCCGCACAGATCATCCCCATCGTCCTGCTTGCGCTCTTGATCTACGAGCGCGTCCGCAAGCGCCTGCCCTCGCTGCCCAAGGCCGTCTTCCAGTCGACGGGCGAGGCCGCCCACCACACCGGTGCCCTGCTCTTCCTCATGGTGGCCACGGTCTGTCTCGGCGGCGTGGTCGAGCGCATGGAGATCATGGCGCTGGTGCCCGAGTCTCTCGGCTCGCGCTTCACCACCATGGGCATCCTGGTGGTGCTCATGGTGCTCATCGGCATGAC
>JAERSX010000517.1 GCA_016845285.1 Deltaproteobacteria bacterium
GACCTACGTTCACTTCCTGAACTTCATCGGTGAAGAGCGCAAGAGGGCACGGCCAGCCGTGGCTCCGGTCACCCTGAGCTTGCGGAACGACCGCACCATCGAGCTGCCTCCCTTCACCCGCTTCTCGACGCGCCAGACCGAAGAACGGCCCTCGCTCCACTTCGTGGCCACCCAGGGCCTGACGGTGCACCCCAGTCGGGTCAAGCGAGTCATGGCCGTTCAGGGTGGGAGCCGGCCGGCGGTGCGGGAGATCCCCTACACCCAGTTCGAGGACCACTCGGCGGCCCTCACCTTCGGGGGCGGGCGCGGCATCCAGTTCTTCGACCTCGACCCGGTGGAGTACGGGCCTGACGCCTACACGCCTCACCAGTTCTTCTACATCGCGCATGACGACTTCCGGCTCATGAACGTGGACCCGTCGGAAGGTCGGCCGCTGGGTCAGCTACGCATCCGTCGCTCGAGCGGTGACGACCTGTCGATCGCCGACCTCTTCCAGTGGGAGTACCCGACAGCTCAGGGCTGGCAGCCCATCGGTGTGGAGCACGACGAGGAAGGAGCGCTGGGCCTGCCGGAGGCCAAGCTCATCACAGCACTCACCAACATCGCGCCGACGCCCTTCGACGCCGCCGGCGCCGACGTTCGGCTGCCGCAGCCCGTCGCACGGAGCCAGTGGTGGATCCGTGGTCGGCTGGACTTCGAGCGCTGGCTCTCGGCCCGCATGCTGGACGATCTCGAGATCGCCTGGAAGGACGATCGCGGCGGCGAGGAGCGAAAGATCAACAACTGGGAGGTGCGCGCGAGCGGCCGCACCCTCGAGTTCTTCCTGCAGGATGTGCCCCCCATCCGAGGTGGGTGGACGATCCGCTTCGCCCTGGTGGACCGGGCCATGCCGGCCGGACGCAACAGCTACCTGCCCCGCTACCGCTGGTACTACCGTCGGGGCGAGACCTGGGAGCGCCTCCCCCTCGAGCGGGTGCGTTCCGAGGGCACCATGATCGTGCTCACGGGCCCCATGGTGGACATGGCCACCGATGGCTTCAACATTCGGGCCGAGCGCATCGAGACCGTCTTCATCCGCGGTTTCTGTCAGGACCTCGAGGTGGACCTCAACTGGCTCCGGCCCGTCGAGGTGCACTTGATGGCCGGCGACGATGTGCGTCGCCTCGAGGCTCTGTTGCCCGGTGAGACGCCGTACAACCCCTTCCAGATCGCCCCTGTGGTGCCCCCCACCATCGGCCGCAAGCTGTACATCGGCTCCGACCTCTTCGAGAACCGCCGCAAGTCACCCGTGCTGGTCGAGCTGGAGGTGGGCTTCGAGATGAACGGTGAGTTCGTCGAAGAGCCTGCGGACCTGTACAAGATGCAGCTCACGTACCGGGCCGAGGACTCCTGGCGTGTGGTCTGGACCGAGGACAAGCAGTTCAGCGGCTTCACCTTCGCCGACATGGACGAAGAGGGCGCCAAGCGGGCGGCGCGGCGGAAGATCCGCTTCGTGGTCGACCCGAAGAAGCAGCTCAAGGGGCTGGCGCGCCACGAGATCAGCGACCTCGAGACGACCTGGCTGCGCCTCGAGCTCATCAAGTCGAGCCTGACCGGTCAGGACGAGAAGAAGGAGCAGCATCCCATCTCGGTGCGCTTCTACGGCATCCGCCTCGGGGCCGACAAGACGCTCGGCGACGACTCCTACGAGCAGCCCCTGCCCGGGCCGCGCATGACCCAGCTCGACTTCCGAGAGCAGAACCAGCGCCTCACCCGCCTCGTGACCCGTGCCACAGGCCGGCTGAGTGAGTTCTTCCCCTTCTTCCCGTTCGTGGAGATCGCCGAAGAGAACCAGTCGGTCTACGTGGAGTTCGACAACCCGCTTCCCCCGGGCAACCGCCACGCCATCCAGTGGCGCTGTCGTGGCGAGGCCTTCCTGCCCGACGGCTTTGGCATGGAGTGGGAGCTTCTCGAGAAGCGGAAGCATGGCAAGACCGGCTGGAAGCGGCTTGCCGTGCGCGATCAGGGAGGCGATGAAGAACGCGGTCCCTACGATCTCAGCCAGTCTGGTGTGCTCGAGTTTCCGCTTCCGGACGTGCCGGCGGTCAGCAAGCACGGCTTCTGGCTTCGCGGCCGCTTCGTGTGGCCCAAGGACGCGGGTCTCTCGGCCATGCCGCCGCTCCCGCCCATCACCCACCTGATGCTCAACACCGTCGATGGTGTGAACCTCACCACCATGCGCACCGAGCGCTACTCCGGCCTGGGCGTACCCGGACAGGTCATCCAGTTGCTTCGCAAGCCCATCTTCCTGCATCAGGGGGAAGGCGAGCGGGCGGTGTTCCCGCGCAAGGAGCTCTTCGAAGACATCAAGGTGCATGTGGAAGGTGGCGACGGTGCGCGCGAGGTCTGGGAGCAGGCTCCGGAGAACAGCTTGCTCACGGCCAGCAAGGACGATCTGGTCTTCGTGGTCGACCCTGTCGACGGCACCCTGACCTTCGGCAACGGCATTCGCGGGCGCATGTTGCCTGTGGGAAGCAACAACGTGGTGGTCGACACCTACCGGGTCGTGCCGGGCTCCAAGGGCAACGTGGGCCCTCATGCGGTCACCGTGTCGGATGGTGGGGGTGACTCCCTGGAGGTCACCAACCTGCTGCCTGCCACGGGGGGGCGTGACGCCGAGACCATCGAGGAGATCGTGCGCCGCGCGCCGAGCATCCTCACGAGTCGCGACCGGGCGGTGACCCGCGCCGACTTCGAGATCATCGCCATGGAGGCCTCGGGCGAGGTGGCTCGCGCGGCGTGCGCCGGCCGCATGGACGAGGACGGACAGGTAGAGGTGGTCATCCTGCCTCTGAGTCGCGAAGGCGAGGACGTGCCCGATCCCTTCTTGAGCCAGGGCCTGCGTGACCACGTCTCCACTTACCTGAAGCGGCGTTGCCTCATCAACGTCGACCCAGTGGTACGGCTGGCTGCCTTCATGTCTACCGACGTGAGCATGACCTTGCGGCTGCGCCCCAACGCCAACGTCATCCTGGCCCGCGAGAACGCGGCCGCCTGGATCCGTCGCTTCCTCGACCCCTACGAGGGGGGTATCGACGGCGAAGGCTGGCCCTTCGGTGGCACGCTCTACGCCCAGGACTTCGCCCGCATGGTGAGCGATATCGAAGAGGTGCGTCACGTCAGCGAGGTCGAGCTCTTCGACATGTCCGAGGCCGACCCTCGTGCCGTACCCGGCTGGGAAGAAGGCCACGGCGACGACGAGCTCGTGCTGACCGAGCACGACCTGTTCGTGGTGCGCCGCGTGCGCGTGCGGACCGAGGAGCACTCGGGATGAGGGTTGGCAGCCCGGAGCTCGGCCGAGCTGGCCAGCACAGGACCTCATCGAGTGAGGTCCTCTCGAGGTTGCCCATGTGGGGTGCAGCTGCCGACGATCAGGGGCGGCTACCTTGACCGGCGGCTGGCTCGTTCCGCACAAGGCACAGGCAGGGCCGCTGGCCGAGGTGCCGGGTGACTACCGCTACGTCGAGGACGTGGTGCGCATCGGGTACCCCATCCGGGATGCGCGTCTCTACCTGAAGCGCCACCTCGGAAACCCCGTTGGATACCGGCTCGTCGAGGCGGGCCGTGGAGAGCGGGTGGGGCACGTGCGCCTCGCGGAGGTGGTGCCCTATCGGGGTGGAAACACGGTGAGCGTGCGGTCTGTGCGCACGTTGCCGGATGGCACACCGGCCAGCTACTTCGCGCCGGACGAGCTCGTGGAGACCCGGGCGACGGTCGAGGTCGACGGCGGGGGGCCGGTGCCGCCGCTGCACGTCAAGGACAAGATCGTCCTGCATGTGCCGGTGCGCAGCTACCTCCGCTTCCTTCCCGGTATCTACCAGGGCGCGGCGCCTGCCCGGCGGCGAGACGTGGCTCGGGTCGACGAACGCTCGGCACGGCAGTGGGGCGCACGCAAGCAGACCCAGACCACTGCGGTCAGCCACCAGAGCGCCGATCAGTTCCGGCGGTTCCTCTTCATCTTCCAGCATCTGATGACCACGGTCACAGACCGAATCGACGGCATCCCCTCGTTGACCAATCCCTCGACGGCGGAGCCCAAGTTTCTCCCTTGGATCGCGTCTTGGGTGGGCTTCGAGCTCGACGAGAGCCTGCCGCTCCACCAGCAGCGGGAGCTCGTGCGTCGCAGCATCCGGCTCTACCGGACCCGCGGCACCAAGGCGGGTGTGGAAGAGATGATCCGGGTGCTGACCAGCGCCCCCGTCACCGTCGAGGAGCGTCGGAAGCCTGCGCCACTCGTGCTCGGCGGCATGACCTTGGCCGGTGGAAGCACCCCCGAGGAACGCTTCCTCGGCGACGAGCCCCCCCCCCACTACAGCCTCCGCCCCGACCGGGCGACGACCAGCTTCTTCGTCTTGAAGCTCGAGCACCGCGAGGCATTCCGGAAGCGCTTCGGTGAGCGCGCCCCCACGGTGCTGCGACGAATCTCGCAGATCGTCACCTCCGAGAAGCCCGCGCACGTGAGCTTCACCATCCAGTTCGAGGAGAAGGTGCGATGAGCTCAGGCCGACGTACCCGCAAGACCACCAAGAAGAAGGCTGCCCCCCCGCCAGGGCGGCCGATGAAGCTCGACGAGCAGCTCAAGCGCATGCATCCCTTCGAGGGGCTCTGCCTGACCGCGACAGACATGCTCGCCGAGCAGACCTACCACCGGCACAACCTTCAGCGGCACACGCTCTTCATGCACGGCCACGGCATCGTCCAGGGCCTGCAGGTAGAGCTGCAGCAGAAGAAGAAGAAGTACGTCGCCATCATCCAGGCAGGCTTCGGCGTGACCCGGATGGGGCAGGGCGTACGCCTGCCGGAGCCGGTCGCCGTGCAACTCGAGGTCCCCAAGAAGGACGGCGAGTACATGCTCTGGGTCTTCCACACCGAGGCCCCCGACGAGACCGATCTCCGTCCGGTCTTCGACACCTCTGAGAAGAAGAGCGCGCGCATCCGTGAGGCATGCGCCCCCCGTCTCCATCCCATGGACGAGGACCAGCCCGATGCGGTGGCCTTGACCCGCATCAACGTGCGCCTCGGCCGCATGGTGCAGGTGCTGCTGCCCGTGCCCCGGGCCGGCCGCCAGGAGCGGGCCGCCGAGAGCTACCTCAAGCCGCGCGTGGTCGAGTTCATCCGCATCAACAAGAAGGTGCTGACCAACCTCTTCCGCACCGCGCTCTTGAGCGAGCTCGATCTGGGTGCCCTGGGCTTCTACGCCTCGCTGGTCACTTCCGAGTTCCTCCTCATCGAAGAGGGCACCACAGACCGGGTGCTCTACCGAACCGCGGGGTCGCTCATCAACTACGCCCACGACTTCTACAACCCGCTGCCGCGCACCATCGAGCGCGTCGAGCGCTTCAAGGAATTCGTTCGCCGCGTCAACGCCGAGGTCCCCGGTCCCGATCAGGGCGAAGAGGTCTGGCTGCGGTGGTTCGACAAGTTCGAGCGCTTGCTCCAGCCTCTCGGCAAGATCAGCGACGAGCTCGAGAAGACGGTCGAGGCTCAGCGGTAGGTCGCTGCCAGGTGATCTCTACCAGGGGCGGCGCAGCAGCCCCTCCTGGGGGATGGCTGCGTACACGATGGTGCCGTCTGCGCCAAAAGCCACCTGCGGCATCATCGTGGTGGGCCACAGCCCACTGTCGAGGCCTTCGCCCCATTCGGCCCAGCTCTCGCCGAGGTCGTCGGAGCGGAAGATCGTGCGTTCGCTCATGGCAACCACTTGGTCGCCATGGCAGGCGACCGTGAGGAAGGGGGTGTCTTCGAGGACAGAGGTCCACGAGGCTCCAGCATCAGTGCTCTTGAAGATCCCCGCGTCGGCGGCCGCGAAGATGGCTCCGTCGCACTCGGCGAGGATGGGCACATCCTTGACGTCGAGGTCCACGAGATCCCAGGTGTTGCCCACATCGGTCGAGCGGTAGAGACCGATGCCCGGTTCGCCCACCGAGTGGGTGAAGTCGCCGCCGCGGAAGGTGCCCATGAGCACCACGTCGGGGTCGCTGCGCACGAAGTGGATGGCGTGGACCGAGGCCTCGGTGGTGGGCAGGCCATCGCTGCTGTCCGACCAGGTCTGGCCGCCGTCATCGGTGCGGTAGACCTTGCCGGACTCGTCTGCGCTGAGTCCGGATCCCACCGTCCCTGCAAGGGCGATCTCGGGGTCGGTGGGGTGTAGATCGAGACCGTGCAGGTGGTACTGCAAGGTGTCGGCGCCGAGCTGCTCCCAGGTCTGGCCCAGATCGGTGCTCCGCTTGAGGAAGTCGTCCGAGGCGATCCAGATGTGCGCCGGATCGACAGGGTGGGCTCGGGGCACCATCACGTAGTGGAAGTACTCGTCGACGTAGTCGAGGTCGGCGCCGTAGTCGTCGGAGACGAAGAGTCCGCGCTCGCACTGGGTGCCCACCCACACCAGCGAGGGGCAGGTGGGGTGGGGGAGCAAGGGTCCGAGATCGGAGACGACGAGGCCCTCGCTGCTGTCTTCCCAGGTGGCGCCGTCGCTGCTGCGCCAGGCGCCGTCCCGGTGGACCAGCACCATGTCGCCCAGCGAGAGGCCGATGGCGTGGCGCAGGTTGTGGGCATCTGGAGGCGAGCCCCACTCTTCGAGGACGTCGGCCTCCGACAATAGGTAGACCGTGTCGTCGGTCATGGCGTGGATCTGGCCGCGATCGACGGCGATGGCGTGCAGCTCGAGCCCGTCGGAGCCGAGGTCGGAGAGCCCGGTGGCGGTGGCGCGCACCAGGGTGCCCGCCCCGCCGGCCCACACGGCGGGGCCGTCGACGGTCAGGGTGCCGACGTGGAAGGGGCCGCCATGGACCTCGACCCAGGACTGGCCCTCGTCGTCGCTGCGGTACAAGCCGCCCGTCTCCTGGGCCGCCCACAGCCTGTCCCCGTCCCAGGCCAGGTACCACCAGGTCTCGGAGAGCTCGAACTTGGAGCTGTCGGTGTCGTGGGGCGGCGGCGCCTTGGCCTGGATGGTGGCGAGCTCGTCCAGGGTGTGGCCGCCGTCGTCGGAGCGGTAGACCCGGCTCTTGTGGTCGATGGCGAAGAAGGCGTCCTCGGTGAAGAGCAGGCCGTGGAAGCTCTGCTCCTCGTCGCCTTCGTCTCCGTGCTCGGAGCGCTCGAAGGTGAGGCCGTCGGAGCTGAAGTAGAGGGCGCCGGTGGTGTAGGCGACGGTGTGGGGCTCGGTTGGATGGACGGCGACCTGCCCCGAGACGTGGGTGATGTCGGTGTTGAGCTTCTCCCACACCTGTCCCCTGTCGTCGGAGCGGTAGAGCCCGTTCATGGACGAGGCGCCGTAGATCCGACCTGGCTCGGAGGGGGCCTCGATGAGGTAGAAGAGGTCGCCGCCCGGGGCGGTGGCGGCGAGGCTCCAGGTGTCGTCTAGGTCGGGGACTCCGGGGTCGTCGGGGCAGTCGACGTCGCCGGGCCCGTCGCCGGTGTCGTCGGCGGTCGCCGTGTCGTCGGTCCCGGTCCCGGTCCCCGAGCCGTCGCCGGTGCCCGTGCCGGCTGCCTTGTCGTCGCCGCCCTTGCACGCGAGGAGCAGGCCCATCGCGAGGATCGCGCGCTGCATGTCGCCTCCAGACCTGGACCTTGGCAGGCGTTCGGGGGTACACGCAAGGGCGGCGCTCTTCGTGCGCAGGGAGTGTGCGCACCGTCCGTGCCCCCCTCGGTTGCCCCTGTGTGAAGAGAGGTGCAGTTCCCGGCGGTGGGCCGCCGAGCCAGGTGCGCTATGGTCCCGGGCAGCGGGGAACGATGCAGGTTGCCGGTCACCAACCCCAGCAGACGGTCATCTTGCGTGTGCAGGTGATCGACCTGAACAGCTTCACGCTGGATCTGCAGGTGCCCACCTACCTGCCCGCCCGCGATCTCACCCAGCGCGTGGCCCGCGATGCAGGCCTCGGCGCCTACTGGGAAGATGGTCGTCGGAGGCTCTACTGGCTCCGCGCCCGGGGGCGGCTGCTCCAGGACGATGAGAACCTTGCCGACCTCGGGGTGATCGACGGCGAGCTGGTCTACCTGCTGCCCGAGCCCCCTCACGGCAGCGGAGTGGTGGAGCAGGTACCCGACTACCCGCCGGTCCGCGGCTACGCCGGCAAGGGCACCTTTGCGGTGCTCGGTGCCCTCTTCATCACCGTGCTCTACGCCTTCGCCTGGGGCGCGACGCTGACCATCGAGCGGACTGCCTGGACCGTCATGGCGCCAGGCATGGGGCTCGGCTTCCTGAGCATCTCGCTGAGCCGCCACATGTGGGGTGGCCAGGGCAGTCGGGCGCGTGTGGCCATGGTGGGCCTCATGGTCTACCTGCTGCTCTTTGTGCTGGTCTTCCTGCCCGGTGTGGCCTTGGGTGACAGCGCGGCCCAGGTCTACTCCGACTCCATCAGCGGCTTCGTGTTTGGCATGGTGGGCATCTTCGTGGGCTGGCTGGCCTGGTGGGGTGCCGTCGAGCCGCTCCCGGCCAAGGCGGAGGAGGTAGCTCAGGTGCAGGAGACCGTGGTCGCCGTGCCGTGCGGCATCTGTGGCCAGGACGTGCTCCCCGACGTGCGAACCGAGTGTGGCTATGGCTGCGGCCAGTACTTCCACAGCGGCTGCTACCAGGCCCGGGTGTCGGTGTACCGGGGCGACCCGCGCTCCTGTGCCATCTGCAACACGCAGGTCTCGTAGGGTCGGCTATTCCTCGGTGGCGCCCTCACTCGCGGGCCGCATGGCCTCCGCGAGGACCTCATCGAAGACCTCCGCTCCCAGGTTCACCCGAAGCTCCGCGAGGTGGGCCTGCACGATGCGCTGTGCTGCGGAGGCTCCGTGTTCTTCGAGCTGAGCGTAGGTCTGCACGAGGAGCTGCAGCGCGGGCAGGACCTCTCCCAGGTGACGTAGGCTGGTGGACTGGGCGAGGCGGAAGTCGGCCAGGGCCAGCCAATTGCCTCGGCCACGGGCCACCGGTGCCAGGAGGTCCGCGAGCGCGGCTGCCTGCTCGAATTGATGGACACGCAGGGCGAGGGCGACCCGCACCGTGCCCAGCGAGACCTGGGCCAGGGTGTCGCCGCGGGCCGATGCCAGGGCGAGTGCCTCGTGGAGCAGGGGCTCGGCGGCATCGAGGCGGCCCCGCTCGACCAGCAGGTTGCCCAGCAGGGCGGCGCAGAGGCCGAGCGCCACGACGTCTTCATGACGTTCGGCCACGGTGCGTGCCGCCTCGAGGTGGGCCTGGGCCCGATCGACATCTTCACCTTGGTGGAGCTGGTCGGCCAGACGAAGGTGGGCGTCGAGGCGATCTGCATCGGCAGCGGGAGAGGGGAGCTCCTCGAGCGCGGCCTCGAGCTCGACGCGGGCATCCGGGCCGCCCAGGGCTGCCCGAGCCAGAGCGGCAACGCCTGGGGAGGCGAGGGTGGGGTCGATGGCGTCGAAGAGGTCCTGGGCTTGCTCAGGAGCCTGGGCTTGGATCCAGGCACGTACCGCGCGGAGGCCCAGGTCTGTGTGGGCCTGGCCCCGGCTCACGCTCATGGCTCGCTCCAGGCGGCTCGCCGCGTCGACATCTTCATCGGCGAAGGCCAGCTCTGCCGCACGGGCGCCCAGGCGGGCAGCGGCATCGGGGTTCTGCGCCAGGCGTGGGGTGAGCTCTGTGATGAGTGCGCGCGCTCGGTGTCGGGAC
>JAERSX010000518.1 GCA_016845285.1 Deltaproteobacteria bacterium
GTGCAGGACCGCGCCAGGAACGGGGTCTGCCTCCCAGGCATCCCAGGCGCCGTGCGGCAGGGTGTGGGTGATCCAGGGCAGGCCGACGATGGCCACCGAGCGCACGGCGTCGAGGGCAGCGAGGACCCCGAGGACCCCGAGCCAGCGTGGTCTGCGGGCGGCGGCCAGCATGCCGGCCAGGCCCATGCCGGCCAGGATGGTGCAGCGGTAGTACTGGCCCCCGTGGGCCAGCGGAAGGTTCAGCCACCGCGCGACCACGCCGGGGCCCGGGAGGTGGCGGTCGGCCACCACGATTGGGTTCATGTCCCAGGCGAGCTCGGGACCGAGGGCGAGCAGCGTGCCTGCGAGGGCTGGGTAGAGCCAGCGTCGACGCTCACGGCCCAGCCAGAAGGCGCAGATGATCAGCACGAGGCCGAGGTATGGCTGATGGACGACGAAGGCCTTGGGCTGTGGGGCGGTGATGCCCACCAGCAGGGTGTCGAGGTCGGCCACCGTCAACGGATCGGTGAACACGGGCGGCCAGGTATCGGGGGAGTAGGCGGGCTTGAAGAGATCCTCGTCGGCGTGGAAGCTGTCGACAGAGATCCAGGAACGAACCCCGAGGACCCCGAGAATGGCGAGGCCTGCCGGGATCGCTGCGCGCAACAGACCCACCTGCCAGGCCACCCAGGGGAGGGCGATGCCAGCCATCATGGCGAGGTAGGGGCTGGTGCCCGCGCCCATCATCCACAGGGGCAGCACCGCCAGCAGCCACGGTGGGCGCGCCGCAGCCTGGGCGAGCACCCACAGCATCAGGGGCAGCACCCAGGACTGGGTGTTCTCGACCTGGCCCGAGAGGGCCGCCCCCAGCGTGACGGGCGCCAGGCCGTAGAGCAGCCCGGCCAGGGTCAGGCCGAGGGCGTGGGCCTTGGGCTGCAGGGTGTGGACGAAACCCACCATGGCTGCGGCGCCCAGTGCGGGCCCCAACAGGGTGGCCAGGTTGATGCTTGCCAAGGGCAGGAGCAGGGGACGAAGCAGGCCGCCAAGCAGCAACACGGCCCAGGCGACGTAGCGGGCTCGACGCTCCAGCGGGAAGCCTGCGGCATCGGTGGGATCGGGCCACTCGCCGGCCCAGAGCGCATCGCCCACCACGTCGACGGCCCAGGCATGGCCCCCGGCGAAGGGGTTTCCGATGGTGGTGCCGCCGGGGTCGGCCAGCCAGCCAGCGTGTAGCGGCAGCTGGAGCAACACGGTGCCCAGCAGCGCGATGGTCGAGGCGGCGAGGGCACCGCGGCGCGAGGCGGGAAGCGGTGTGGGGGCGCTGACGCCCCGCGGGGGACCGGAGATTCTAGACGTCCATCTCGGTGCCGCTGCGGATGCCCTTCATCTTGGCGTACGACTTCTCGCCCATCATGATGCTGAAGAGGACGACCAGCACATTGCCCACGAACGGCATCATGAAGCCGAAGCACAGGAAGACGGCCACCATCCCGAAGCAGACATAGAAGTTGAGGATGAGCTCGTGAGCGGACATGAATCCTCGCCTCTGGGTTCCGACTGGAACGCGGTGCCTTGAGTTGGTGTCCCGGAAGAGGCGGTCCTCCGGGGAGTGGGAGAGCGCTTATGCCATCGTCTGCACGGTGGCCAGCGATCGGCACCGTGGCTTTACAGTCCTGTACAAAGGCCTCTTGGAGGGATCTCGATGGCCATCCGCCTCGCCCGCTTTCCGCTGCCAGCGGTCGACCCCAGGGTGCTGCTGGAAGCGGAGCTTCTACGCCTCGGGACGAGCGCTCTGCCGTCGGTGATCATGGCGGGGGCCGGGCCCGAACGTCTCGTCGTGGCCTCCCAGGAGGGCACCAACGCCGAGCGTCGCGCTGTGGCGGCGGCGTTGTTCGTGCGACCCGACGTGGACTGGGTCGGGGGCTACGAAGCGCGTGTGCTGGTGCGACCAGGGGGCACCACCCTGGCAGCGGTGGCGTGGCTGCTGCAGGGCGAGAACGGGTGGCTGAGTTGCTGGCCGGCGCTGCCGGGGATGCCCATCGAGCCTGATCTGGCCGAGGTCTTCGAGGGACCGCTGGTGGACTTGCCCGGCTGGGTGAGGACAAGTCTCGAGCTGGGTGAGGCGCCGCCAGAGCTCGAGTTCGACGAGCTGGCGGGTCACCTGGAGGGTTGGCCTGGCGACCCGCGCCTGCCCGGGCCCGATGCCACGCTGGCTCTTGGCGAGAGCCCGAGCGCCGACGAGGTCCTGGCGCTGGCATGCACCGATCTCGAGCGCCGCTTCGCGGTCGAAGGACACACCGATCCGGTGTTGGTGGCCTGGCACACAGAGGGGATCGCCCTGTTCTGGAAGGTGGGCTCCTTCGGCCGGGACGCACTGCAGGTGCTGGGCCGCGCCTTGGCCAGAGACGAGCGCACTCTCGGGCTCGGTCTCTTCGGTCTCGGCGAGGACAAGGACGAGGGCACCCCCATGATTGCGCTGGTCTTCGAGCCGCGGGAGGGCAGCCCGGCCATGTGGAAACGTCGCTTCGAGCGCACTGGCGATCACGAAGGCCGGTGGCTCGACCCCATGGGACAGCTGGTGCGGCCGGTGGCTCGCATGGGATGGTTCGGCAAGCCCCGATAGGTTCCCTACCAGATGCCGCACATCAACATCCGCGACCTTGGGCGTGTCCGACAGATCAGCGCTGTCTTGGCACGCCACGGCTTTGGTCAGCTGGTGCGGCAGGCCGGACTTGAATTCGACGGCGAGCCCATCGACGTCAAGATGCCCTGGGCCCGTCGTCTGCGCCTGGTGTTGGCCGATCTCGGCCCCACCTTCGTCAAGCTGGGCCAGGTGCTCAGTGTGCGGCCGGACATCGTGCCCCGGGAGTTCATCGACGAGCTGGAGATGCTCCAGGACAACGTGCCTCCGGCGGCCTTCGAAGACGTCCGGCGGATCCTCGAGGAAGAGCTCGGCGACAGTGTGGAGGCGCGCTTCCAGACCTTCGAGACCGTGCCCATGGCCAGCGCCAGCATCGCGCAGGTCCACCGCGCCATCCTGGCCGACGGGACCGAGGTGGCGGTCAAGGTGCAGCGGCCTGGCATCGAAGAGAAGATCCGCTCCGACCTCCACATCCTCTACAGCCTCGCCCATCTCGCTGCGGGCCGGCTGCAGATCCCGGGCCTGTACACGCCTGTTGGAATCGTTCAGGAATTCGAGGCTGCCATCCATCAGGAGCTGGACTTCCTCCAGGAGGCACGCTCGCTCGAGCTCTTCCGGGCGAACTTCAAGGATCATGACCAGATCGTGGTTCCGCGTGTCTACCGTGAGCGTACGACCCGGCGTGTGCTCGTCATGGAGCTGCTGAGAGGGGAGAAGCTGAGCCAGCTTCGAGGACACGCTCGTCGGGCGGGTGCCTGCATGGACAAGCTCATCGAGGCCACCTACCTCCAGGTCTTCGAGCACGGCTTCTTCCACGGCGATCCCCACCCAGGCAACCTCCTCGTCCTCGAAGATGGCCGCCTGGGCTTTCTCGACTTCGGCATCACCGGGCGGCTCACCGCTGAGATGCAGGACGTCATCGTGAGCCTGTTCATCGCGCTCGTCTACGAGGATGCCGAGTCCATCGCGCTCTCGCTCTACCGAGCGGGAGCCACCGAGGGCCGCGTCGATCTCAAGGGTTTCAAGAGGGAGATCGAACGCCTCATGGTGAAGTACAGAGGCGCCACGCTCTCGGACCTGAGCCAGTCGGCCTCGCTGGTCGAGTTCATCGAGACGGCGAGTCGTTACCGCATCCGCCTCGTGCCCGAGTATGCCGTGCTCGCACGCACGGGCTCCATTCTCGACGGGATCGCCCGCGACCTCCTCCCCGATGTGGACATCGTGCGCGAGGTGCGGCCCTACGCTCAGCGGCTCCTGGGTGCCCGTCTGAGCGCCGATCGCCTCGGCGGCGATGCGCTGCGTCTCATGCAGCACGCCCAGATCGCCGTGCGGGACGTGCCCATCCAGCTCAATCAGTTGCTGACCGACCTCGAGGGCGGCGTGCTCACCCTGCGCACGGTGGACCCCGATGCCTCCTTGCTGCGTGAGGAGATCCGCCACGCGGGAATCCGTGTGGTGCTCGCGTTGTTCACGGCTGCGCTCATGATCAGCGGTGCCATCCTGACCGCTCCCTGGAATCCCAGCCCGTGGGGGATCCCACTGTGGACCTTCCTGGGCTTCTTCTCGGCCATGGCCGGCCTTGTCTTCTTCTTTGCGGTGGGCACGCACTACCTGCTCATCGCGCAGATCCACCCTCGCGAGTGGCGGAGGCGCTTCGGGGCGGTGTGGCGCTTCTTCTTCGGCAAGCGACCCAGCTGAAGGGCCGAGGTACGCTTGCCTCAGGTTCTGCCTTCGAGGGCCGATGACATGGCCTGATTGTTCCCTTGACAGCGCCGTGGTACCGTGGCGCCGATCTGCCCCCAAGGGGCCCGCGAGGGTCCTCGCTCGGTTCGGATCGGCCCGATCGTAAGGTTTCCCGGTTTCCTCGCAGGACGATCAGCGGAGCAGCAGTTGACGCAGACGCAGAAGGCGCAATTCTCGCGCGGCGACGTGGTCTCGGGCAAGTACGAGATCGAGCAGGTGCTAAACACCGGGGTTCTCGGGGACACCTTCCTTTGTCGCAATCGCAACACTGGTAAGTACCTGGCGCTGCGGGCTTTGCGGCCCGAGCTCACCCAGAACGCTCAGGACCGCGAGCGTCTGGAGTACGGCTTCGATCAGGTCAAGACCGTCCGCCACGACGGGCTCCTCCGTCTGGGCGAGATCGACGAGCACAACGGCGTCCTGTACTTCACCCGGGAGTACTTCAAGGGTCAGACCCTCCGCGAGCTCATCGACGAGTACCAGGCCGAGCAGAAGTCCTTTTCGTTGCTGGAGGCCTGTCAGCTCGTCAACAAGGTCCTCGAGGTCCTGGACAACCTGCACGCCATCGGCGTGGTTCACCGCAACCTCAACCCGGAGAACATCCTGGTCGAGACGCGGAACACCGGGCCCGGTGGCAAGAACGTCGTGCGCACCGTCAAGGTGTCCGACGTCTTCCTCGCCGACCTCATCAACCCCACCATTTTTGCCGAGAGCTACATCAACCGGAGCGAGGCTCGCTACCTCGCGCCCGAGCTGAGCGGCTTCAATCAGGCGGGCTCACCACCCTCTGATGTCTACTCGGCCGGTGTGATCCTCTACGAGCTGCTCGTGGGCCAGACCCCGCGCGGCACCTACCTCTCGCCGACCCAGCTCCGTGGTGATCTTCCCGAGCACATCGACGATGTCGTTGAGATTGCTCTCGCGCCCAACGCCGAAGATCGCTACCCGGGCGCCCGCGACATGCTGGTCGACGTCCAGCGCTCCTTCTCCGGCGAGCTCTTCGAGTCGACCGGACGCAGCTCCTTCCGCACGGTTCTCATCGGTGTGGGTGTGCTGGTCATGGTGCTCGGTGCGGTGGGCATCTACCTGCAGATCCGCGAGCGGCCCGACCCCATGGCCGACAACCGCGTCAAGGACGAGCTGGTCCGTAAGCAGGTGCAGGAGAAGACCCGCATCCCCACTGAGGCCGAGCTGGAGGCCATGGTCGCCCAGCACAAGGAGATGCTCTACATCCCGCCCGGTCCCTTTGTGATGGGCCGCCTCAACCAGGAAGATCTCACCACTGCATCGCGCTCCGAGCCCCTGGCCAAGGTGCGCGAGGTCTCGGCCTTCTACATCGATCGCTTCGAGTTCCCCAACCGCCTCAAGGATGCCGAAGGCAACCCCATGAAGCTGGTGGGCAAGGCCACGTGGACGCAGGCGCAAGAGGCCTGCGAATCCCTTGGCAAGCGGCTCTGTTCCGAGGAGGAGTGGGAGAAGGCCTGCAAGGGGCCCGCGAACTGGATCTACACCTACGGCGACACCTTCGACACCGACATGTGCGGCGGTGGCGTGGATGCGCCGAGTGTCCTCGGCGACCCCACCACCTGCACCAGTGGCTACGGCGTCTGGGGCCTGTCTGGCGGCCTGCGCGAGTGGACCGCCACCAAGGCCGGCAAGGGTCAGCGCCGCGTCGTCAAGGGTGGTCTGCGCGGCAACAGCGAGCGTGGCAGCCGCTGCGCCTTCGCGGTCGACGAGGCCGAAGGGTTTGCGGACTCGACGCTGTCCTTCCGCTGCTGTCTCGATGTGGAAGAAGCCGCTGCTCCACCTGCCGAAGACGCTGGTGCCGAAGACGCTGGTGCCGAAGACGCAGCCGAAGGTGCGGACGCACCCGAGTAGGTTCGGTCAGGGCGTGTCGCTTCGTTCATTCCACAGGGCGCTGGTGCGCTCCAGCTGCGTTCGCACGATGCGGTAGACGCCGGGGTCGTAGGTCAGGGCTGTGTGGCCCACACCACGGACTTGCCGGTTCTCCATGCTGGACTCACCCTCTCGCGGGTTGAGCGCCGCACACCACCAGGGGCAGACCAGGTCGTGGCGGGAGTAGATGCTGGTGAGGGGGATGCCAGGCGGGAAGACGTCTTCGTTGAGCGTCCGCATGAAGCGGCTGCGCGGCAGCATCTGGAAGGGGCTCCGGCTCAGGAGCCCGCCCCCCATGAGCACGGCGCCCACGGCTGCGGTGGGCGTGCCGTGGTGGGGAGTTCCCAGGGTGAGGGGGCCCTTCACGCTGCGGTCGCCGCCGAGGTGCTGAATGTAGACGCGGCCCACGAGCCCGCCCTGAGAGTGCCCCTCGGTGTGGAAGCGCTGGAGGCCGTACCGCTGGCAGACGCCTTCCACCTTGTCAGCGACCAGCTGGGCGAGGTCACGGATGTTGCGGGTGTTGAGGCTCCAGAGAAAGCCGCCCAGATCGAAGCTGAAGACGCCGTACCCGTCGTGGCGTAGGCGATCCTCCATGATCTCCCAGACGTTGCGTGTCTGGAAGAAGCCATGGAGCAGGAAGACCGTCTCCTTGTGCTGGGCGAAGTCGCCTCGCCGAACGATGCGGTTGCCGCGAAGGTAGACGGACCGGATGCTGCCGAGTTGATCTCGTACAGCTCGGTAGAGCCGGGTCGGAGGCAGGGGCGTGTCGGCCATGGGGCCTCGCTGCGGAGGAGACTCGGCGCGCGGAGGTCCCCTCCCTATCCCGGCACCTGACCGCTGGGGGTCCGCAGGTCCCGTTGTTTGCGTGCTAACTTCCGCGGCATGGAGGACATGATGTTGGCTCGAGCCTTGATCCTGGGACTTGCGCTGGTGGGTTGCGGCGACAAGGACGAAGAAGACGACAACAGCGCCCCACCCCTCGACAACACGGGCGACGACACCGCCGAGGTCGAGTGCGGCGGCACCGCCCCCGTCGTCCAAGAGGTGAGCTGCACGAACACTGGTGTGCAGGACCACTACGAGACCGGCGACCCCACGGTCACCATGCAGGTCTGGGCGAACGTCACCGATGAGGACGGCGACCTCACCTACTACACGCTCGAGCTCTTCTACGACGACGAGGTCGATGGGGAGATCGACACCTCGTCCAGCGCCTTTGCACCCTCGAACGGCGCTGTCGATGCCGACGAGTGCGAAGCGGGCGAGGTCGACCTCGGGCTGACCCTCTACCTGCCCGGTGGAGATCCGGCGTTCGACACCGAGTACGAGTGGGGTGTCATCGTGACTGACGGCGGCGGGCTGTCCAGCGAGGTACAACTCACCTCCTGCTACACCCCCACCTCCGAAGGGGAGGATGGCGGAGCCGAGTAGCGGAAGGGAAGCGCGCGTGGCCAGCGACGCCTACAAGGACGCCGGTGTCGACATTGCCGCCGGTGAAGCGGTTGTCGACGGAATCAAGGGAGCTGTGCGGAGCACGTTCCGGCCCGAGGTCATCTCGGAGCTGGGGGGCTTCGGCGGTCTCTTCGCCCTCGGGAGTGGATACCGCGACCCGGTGCTGGTGAGCGGGACCGACGGAGTGGGCACCAAGCTGCTGGTGGCCCAACGCATCGGGCGCCACACATCGATCGGCATCGACCTCGTGGCCATGTGCGTCAACGACGTGGCGGTGAGCGGGGCCGAACCGCTGTTCTTCCTCGACTACTTCGCCACAGGCAAGCTCCAGCCACACGTGGCCGTCGAGGTGGTCGAGGGCATCGCCGAGGGCTGCCGTCAGTCTGGCTGCGCTCTCATCGGAGGCGAGACGGCCGAGATGCCGGGCATGTATGGCCCTGGGCACTACGATCTCGCGGGCTTCACTGTCGGTGTGGTCGAGCGGGATGCCATCGTCGACGGAGCCCGGATCTGCGAGGGCGACGTGGTGGTGGGCTTGCCCTCGAGCGGGCTTCACAGCAACGGCTACTCGCTGGTGCGGAAGCTGGTCGACGGCCTCGATTGGGCCGAGGAGCACGGTCTCGGGGCCCCCTTGGGCGATGTGCTCCTGGCGCCCACCCGCATCTACGTTCGTGACCTGCGCACCCTTCGTGGTGCGGTCGATGTTCGCGGCATGGTCCACATCACGGGTGGTGGCTTCACCGAGAACATCCCGCGAATCTTGCCCGAGGGCCTCGGCTGTGCGCTGCGTCGGGGCGCCTGGCAGGAGCCGCCCGTGTTCGGACTGCTCCAGCGCCTGGGCCACCTCTCCGAGGCCGACATGGACCGCACCTTCAACCGTGGAATCGGCATGATCGCCATCGTTCCCGCCGAGCAGGCCTCGGCGGCGGTGGAGGCTGTCCGAGGTGCAGTGATCATCGGGGAGATCACCGGGTCTCCTGGCGTGTCCATCACATGAACACCCCTGTCGGCGTGCTGCTCAGCGGCTCCGGTACCAACCTGCAGGCACTGCTCGATGCGGCGGCGGAGGGAACCTCCTTTCGCATCGCCGTCGTCATCAGCAACCGTCGTGATGCCCACGGCCTGGAGCGTGCACGGCAGGCCGGTGTGCCCGCGGTGTGGATTCCCCACCGCGGCAAGGAGCGGGAGGCACACGAGGCGGAACTGGTCGCGGCCCTGCGTGAGCATGGCGCGGAATGGGTCGCGCTGGCTGGCTACATGCGCCTGCTGAAGACCACGCTCCTGGCGGCCTTTCCGCAGCGTGTGCTCAACATCCATCCGGCACTGCTGCCCAGCTTCCCGGGCACCCATGGGCAGCGTCAGGCCTTCGAGTACGGCGTCCGCATCGCCGGCTGCACCCTGCACTTCGTGGACCACGGCACCGACACGGGACCGATCATCGCGCAGGGCGCTGTGCCTGTGCTCCCGGACGACGACGAAGATGCGCTGAAGGCTCGCATCCTCGGCCTCGAGCACGAGCTCTACCCCCGGGTCCTCCGCTGGGCCGTCGAGGGGCGCCTGCGGATCGACGGTCGCCGCGTGCACGTCGATCTGCCCGAGGGGGAAGAAGCCTTCGTCTGGGCCCGCTGAGCCTCTTCGGCTCCACTCAGCCTCGCTGGTGGACCGCCTGGACACGGTCGACCCGGATCACGCCCTTGATCCGCTCCAACAGACGGATCAGCTTGTCGAGCTGGCTCACCGTGTTCACGGCGACTTCCAGGGTGAGCTCGGCCTTTTCGTCCTCCAGAGACCGCGCCTGCATGTGGGTCACGTTGATGCTCAGCGTCTTGCAGATGCCTCCGATCTCCGCGAGCATGCCCGGCGTGTTGGCGCACAGGAGCGAGAGCTGCCCGGGGTGGGTGCCGCCGGCCTTGCGCTGCCACTGTACGGGGATGCGGCGCTCCTCTTCGAGATCGAGGAGCTGCGGGCAGGCTGCACGGTGGACCGTGATGCCGCGGCCACGGGTGATGAAGCCCTGGACCGGCTCGCCTGGCAAGGGGTTGCAGCAGCGCGCGAAGTTGACGAGCACGTCCTGTTCGCCGGTGATGGTGACCGGGCTCTCCGAGCGGCGCCAGACCTTGTTGATGAAGGTCTGCAGCGGGCCCGGTTCCTCGATCTCGGGCTCTTCGAGGAGCTCTGCAGGGACGATGTGCGTGAGGACGCGTGGCATGGCCAGGCTGCCCTGGGCGAGGGCCAGGTAGAGGTCCTCGGCCCGGTGCTGCCCCAACTGCTTGGCGGCTTCGGCCAGCTTTCCGCTCCGGATCAGCTTGTTGATGCCGAGGCCGCGCTTGCGGAGTTCGTTCTCGAGGAGCTCCTTGCCGATGCCTCTGCCCCGAGCCCGCTCCTCCTCGCGCACAGCGCGGCGGATCTTGTTGAGGGCGCGGCCCGTCTGGGCCCACTGCACCCAGTCGCGACTGGGTCTCTGGTCCTTTCGGGTGATAATGTCGATGGTGTCGCCGTTTGCGAGCTTGTGCCGGATGGGCACCATGCGGCCGTTGACCCGTGCGCCCGTGCAGGTGTTGCCCACTTCGCTGTGGACCGCGTAGGCGAAGTCGAGGGCGGTGGCGCCCACGGGGAAGATCTTCACGTCCCCCCTCGGGGTGAAGACGAAGATCTCGTTGGAGAAGAGGTCGACCTTGGCGGTCTCGAAGAACTCCGAGCTGTCGTCGATCTCCTGGGCCGCCTCGAGCACTGCGCGCAATCGGGCGATCTTGCCGACATCGTCGCGGCTCAGGGCGAGGTGCCCTTCCTTGTAGCGCCAGTGCGCGGCGATCCCGAGCTCGGCTATCGAGTGCATCTGCTCGGTGCGGATCTGAACCTCGATCTGCGTGGCCTCGGGGCCCATGAGGCAGGTATGCAGCGACTGGTAGCCGTTGGACTTGGGGTTGGCGATGTAGTCCTTGAGGCGGTCAGGCAGCGGGCGCCACAGACCGTGCAGCATTCCCAGCACCGTGTAGCATTCGCCCAGATCGCCGACGATGACCCGGAAAGCGGTGAGGTCGTAGAGCTGCTCGAAGTCCAGGTTCTGATCGCACATCTTCCGGTAGATGCTGTGGATGTGCTTGGAGCGGCCCGTGACATCGGCGCTGATGCCGCGATCGCCGAGGTGCTTGCGGATGAGCCCGGCTGTGCGGGCGCTGTAGGCCTCGCGTGCCTCGTGACCCTCGCCGAGCTGGTCGGTGAGCTCGGCGTGGATGTCTGGGTGCATGTCCCGGCAGCAGAGGTCCTCGAGCTCCATCTTGAGCTTGGACAGGCCCAGTCGGTTGGCGATGGGCGCGTAGATGTCGAGGGTCTCTTGCGAGATCTGTCGCTGCTTCTCCGGCTTCATGTGCTCCATGGTGCGCATGTTGTGGAGCCGGTCGGCCAGCTTGACCAGGATGACCCGGATGTCCTTGCCCATGGCGAGGACGAGCTTGCGGAAATTCTCGGCCTGGGCCTGCTCCTTGGAACGGAATTCGAGCTTTCCAATCTTCGTCACGCCGTCGACCAGCTCGGCTACTTCGTCGTTGAAGCGGTCGACCAGCTCGGAGCGCGTCGTGAGGCAGTCCTCCATGGTGTCGTGCAGCAGGCCTGTCGCGATGGTGTCCACGTCCATTCGCATGTCGGCGAGGATGCCGGCCACCGCCAGTGGGTGGGTCAGGTAGTCCTCGCCGCTGCGCCGCATCTGCCCATTGTGAGCGTTTGCTGCAAAGAGGTACGCCTCCATGACGAGGCCGATCTCTGCGTTGGGCGCGTAGGTCTTTACGCGCTCGACGATGTGCTGGATGTGCATGGCCCCATTCGCGGTTGAACGTAGTTTAGACACGTCTGGGGTCAGGGTCATCCCTTCTCGAAGCGCTGAACGAGAGCGTTGTGTCGGCTTCGTTGGGTAAGTGCGGCCACCAGCACTGCCTGGAATTGGTCGTGCGCGGCCGACAGCTCGTCGTTGACCACGAGGTGGTCGAAGCTTCCGCAGGCCTGGAGCTGCAGGCGGACTTCGGACATTCGCCGGGCGATCACGGCTTCGCTGTCGGTGGAGCGTGTGCGCAGTCGAGCTTCGAGGGTGGCGACGTCCGGGGGAAGGACGAAGACGGACACGTGGGCAAGTCCGGCGGCACGTACCTGTTCGGCGCCTTGTGTGTCGATGTCGAGCACGATGCTCTCT
The DNA here is from genome assembly GCA_016845285.1 of Deltaproteobacteria bacterium. Classification (GTDB taxonomy): domain Bacteria; phylum Myxococcota_A; class UBA796; order UBA796; family UBA2385; genus BH17. The sequence continues at coordinate 11,895 of JAERSX010000518.1, forward strand.
CCACGCTCCAAGGCTTCGACGACGGGGGCGCGCGGGGTGCCGTAGTGGTTTCCGTAGACCTCGGCCCACTCGAGGAGCTCACCGGCGGCGGCCATCTCGGCGAAGCGCTCGCGGTCGACGAAGTGGTAGTCGCGGCCATCGACCTCGCCGGCGCGGGCGGGGCGGGTGGTCGCACTGACCGAAAAGCCCAGGTCCGGAATGACCTCGCGAGCCTGGCGCACGAGGGTTGTCTTTCCCGTGCCGCTGGCACCGGTGACCACGAAGAGGACGCCACGTTCGGGGCGTGGCCAGGAGCTCAGATCCAACGACATTGACCGCCTCGTGCAGGGGCGGCGCTTAACCCGTGGTGGACCTGCTCTGGGGCCCCCCGACGCGGCAAACACTCAACAGCTCGCAGGCGTCGCAGACCTCGGCCACCCGGCGCTGACGACAGGCTCCGCTGATACCCAGGTGGGACAGGGCGAAGTCGAAGCGGACCGGGTCGTCGGGGTCGAGGCGGGCCAGGTTGCGGGTCACTTCCTGGGCGGTGCGCCAGGACCCGTCGGTGCGCCGGGTGAGGCCGATGAAGCGGCTCAGGCGGAGCACATGGGTGTCGAGGGGAATGACCAGCTTGCGT
>JAERSX010000519.1 GCA_016845285.1 Deltaproteobacteria bacterium
GGGGAGAGCCGGTAGCGGTGGGGGCTGCGTGACCCCTCAAATGCTGACGCCGGTCTCGAGCACGCGCGGGTTGAAGGAATTGCAGGGCCAAGGTCGCTCTTTGTTCGCAAGGCGCCGCTCGTTGGCTGCATCGTTCCGCTCGGAGAGGGCGATGAGGTTGCGGTGGAAGCGTGCGAAGGCCTGGCGGGCATGCGTGTCGCTCTCCACGATGTGGGAGGCGTCGCCCAGGTCGAGAAGCTGAGGCATCTCCAGGCCGGTCAGCGCGATGATGCACAGGTTCTGGATCGAGGCTTGGACATCGGCCATCTCGGTGCCAGGCCGGATCTTGGTGCCCGTGAAGGTGGGGTCGAGCACGTACTCGTGCACGGTGCCAACGGCCTCGTGCAAGCCGGTCACCGACCAGATGAATTGGGCCAGCATCTCGGACAGGCCCCGGGCGGACAGGGCCGGTGCGTCGCCCATGTTGGGAGCCTTGTACAGCCCCTCCCAGAAGGTCTGGATCTCGGCGTCCTCGATGAGCGCTTGGGGGCCGGTGTGACCCTGGATGTAGTCATCCACGAAGTCGTGGATGACCTTGTAGAGCGCCAAGGCATCCGTCATCCAGGGGAAGCGGTCCCCCATGTCCGTCGCGCGCTTGCGTGCCGCCATCTCGGGCACCGTCTCGAACCGAGCGAGATGGATGGAGTCACGGAAGGCCTGAGACAGCGACGCGTGAGTCAGCGCAGCGGCGCGGTGGACGAAGCCCCGGCGTGGCAGGAGGCTGTCGCTGGCGCCGTCGTTGATGGTGACGGTGCGCCACGTGAATGGCTTGAGCAGGCGTCGGAGGTAGTGGCTCGGGCTCAGGTGAACGCGGGAGGCGGTGGTGACGTAGTTGCCGATGAGCCAGTGAACCCGGACCAGGTGGTCGGTGACGGTGGTGGCCACCAGCAGGGTGCAGCGCCAGACCCACTTGGCGTGCTCCCAGTCGGGGTCTCTCGGCGTCACCCACCGGCTGGTGTGACACCAGTAGATGGCGATGGGACGCTGCTCCTCGTCGAAGTAGGCGGCTGCCCCATAGTGTTCGAAGCCACGGCGTACCTCGTATTTGCTCATGTACGTCAGATCGCTGACCCACTGTGCATGTTCGACGGTGGGGCTGTCTTCCGAGCCCTGCGCGAAGCGCTCGAGTCGGAACGCGCCCAAGCCGGCGAAGGCGATCCGAGACATGGCCGCGTCCGAGCGCATCTCGTCCCAGTAGTGGTACGGACGGCTCAGGTACACGCCGAGGGGAAAGATCTCTTGAAACGCATCGCGCCCCTCGAAGCGTGAGACCCAGTGGGTGGCGCGGTCGCGCATCGGGAAAAGGAAACCGTTGCGCAGCAGCGCCAACATCAGGAGCCGAGACAGAGGCGGATCCGGCCAGTCCTCGTCTTCGGTGGGCAAGACCACCTGGTCGTCGGAGTTGCTGAAAGGCAACCTCTTGAGAGGGAGGTGGCCGAAGTCTGACGGAGGATGGATCTTGTCGATGCCGGGTAGGTGTGATTTCCAGGCTTTGATGGCTGCTTTGATCATCCAGATCAGCATCCGTGTGTGTCCACTCAGTCTCTTCAGACGCACGCGTGCGGCACCGTAGCGGGCCTCACCGTCGGCGGTGGGGCGCCAGTGGGCTGGGAGGGGTGTGGTCAGAAAGACCTCGATCGAATCGGGGAGATCGGGAACGTGTGTGAGGTTCAACACACCATCCCAGGCTATCATTGGCAGCCTGCCATCCCATCGGAGAGGGAAGCGCTTGAGGACTTACGTAGCAGAGTCCGGGTGGACACATATGTGCGCCGGAAGGGTGGACTTTGCCTGGCTCGAGGAGGGCCAGGGGCCGCTGTTGCTGTTGCTCCATGGCTTCCCGGACAGTGCACACACCTGGGACGGGGTGCGGCCCCGGCTCGCGAGCCTCGGCTACCGCGTCGTGAGCCCCAACCTGCCTGGGTATGCACCGACAGAGCGTCCGGCGAACTACCGCTACTCGACGGTGGAGGTGGCCAAGGATCTGCTGGCTCTCGGTCTGGCGTTGAGCGATGGCCCCTTCGTGCTGGTGGCCCAGGACTGGGGATGTGAGGTCGCCTACGCCATGTGCACGCTGTTTCCCGAGCACATCGAGCGCTTCGTTGCCATCTCCCTTCCGCACCGGGCAGCATACGAGCTCAGCCTCGAGGTCGCATGGACCGCGCGGCACTCCCCGTACTTCAAGTTCTGGCCCTGGGCGGCCGCGCGCGTCCGACGCGACGACTTCGCCTACCTCGATGAGCTGGTCCAACGCTGGTCCCCTGAAGAGGACAAGGATCTCGACCCCATGGAGGCCATCAAGAACATGATGGCCTGTCCGGGCGTGGTGGAGGCCACCCTCGAGTACTACAAGAACCTGCAACTGTTCACACCCAGGGTCTTCAAGACCCCCATCCCCGTCAAGACGCTGCTGCTAGGCGGAGAGTCCGACCGTTGTGTGCCGCAGCGCTTCTACTTCAAGGCGGACGCGGGCTTCAGCGGATCGTACCGGGTGCAGCTCGTGCCTGGCGGCCACTTCATGCAGTGGGAGCACGAGGATGAGCTCGTCGAGGCGGTGACTGCGTTCTTGGCCGAGCCTCCTGAGCCCTCGGTGGAAGAGCGTGCCGCGGCTGATCGCGCCCGCACGGAGCAGGCCTTGGCCCGGGTGGCGGCTGGCGAGGGCGAGCCTCCGGCCCATCACATTCCCGGGAGCTGGGCAGGTGGCCTGAGCTTGCAGCCCGTGAAACAGGCCTTCGAATTCGTCATGTCCACCGACGACTACACCAAGGAGCACCGTGCCGCTGCGGGCAGCGCGGTGTTCAAGGCCCACCCCGGTGTGCGCAGCACCTTCATCACCGACATGGCGGGCCTGGACTTCGTGTTCTCCGCGCCCCCCGAGCTCCTCGATCGCATCCAGGACGGTCACCCGGGCTTTGGTTGCCTGGGCTTGAACAACACGGAGCTCCTCGATGGGGTGGTGCCTGCTCTCGTCGCACGGGGGGAGGAGCACGCCAAGGCCCGGGCCCTCGTGGTGCGCTGCTTGCAGGCGCGCCTGGATGCCTTCGAGCCCAGCTGCCTCGACCTGCTACACCATGGGCCGCCCATGCTGCGCGGCCGGAAGCCGGGAGACGCCGTCTCCTTCAACGACGCCCTCAACCAAGGCGTGCTCGCTCTCTGCTTCCGCTGGCTCTTCGGCTTGGACGCGTCGCCGGAAGGGGCCGACGTGGTGGCCTGGCTCCACGGCTGCTTCGGCATGCGGTCAGACGAGTCGCTCTCCAACTTTCTGGCGAGCAAGTTGGGCCGCCTCAAGTATGGGCCCAAGGCGGCCACCAAGCTGCTCAGCCAGGAGATCCTGAGTCAGATCCGACAGGCGTCGACCCACCCTGTCTTCGAGGCCATCGCCGAGGAGCTGTCCATTCCTGGAGAGGATGTCGCCGCCCACCTGCTGTTCCTGACCACCTTCAACGCAACGGGTGGCACCGTCACCACTGCCTTCCCGGCCCTGGCTCAGCTCAGCGTCGACAAGGAAGCGCGTCGCTGGCTCCAGGGGGAGCTCGACGACTTCGACGGTGATCTCTCAGACCTCGATCGCCTCCCCAACCTCCACGACTTCATGCTGGAGTCGATGCGACTCTTCGGACGCCCTCGCCAGTATTACCGCCGGGCCATGCAGGATCTCCGCGTTCCGGTGAGTGTGGGCGCTCCGGTGTTCGTGCCGGCGGGCACGACGCTGGTGTTGGTGGCCACGTTGGCTCGCCAGGACCGTACGGTGTGGGGAGAGGACGCCGCCATCTTCGATCCCTACCGCTTCGGCCGTCGCCCCGAGCTGCGCGAGCGGGTCCACAGCTTCGGACCGCCCACCTCGGCGCCCAACCAGTTTGGCTGTGTGGGCGGTGAGCTCGGCGTGGCCGCGGTGCTCTGGAAGGCGCTGGTGGGTGGCATGGCTCGACGTCGCGACTGGAAGCTCGAGCCCTGGCCCGAGCCTGATGTGGACGCGCTCGCCGGAGTGGTCCCGGACGAGCTCGAGTGGATACGCACGTGAGCGAGGGACCGGTCGGTACACCGCGTGTCTCGGGGGAGAGGTACGACCAGATCTCGCCTCTGTTCCAGAACGAGCGCACGGTGGCCTTCCGAGCCCGACGAACCAGCGACGCGCATTCGGTGGTGCTCAAGTGCGTGGCGCCCAGGTCGACGGATCGCCGTGCCCGATGGCGCCTGCGACACGAGCACCGGATCCTCTCGGGCCTCGATCACCCCACCATCATGCGGTCGTACGGGATCGATCAGACCTCGCTGGGGCCGGCCCTGGTCCTCGACTTCATGGGAGAGGCCACCCTCGACACCACGGTCTGCAGGCCCGGCGCGCCCTCTCTGTCCACCGAGCACTTCCTGGACCTGGCCATCCGCCTGGCGCAGATGGTGGCGACTCTTCATGACGCAGGCGTCACCCACCGCGACATCAACCCCCGCAACATCGTTCACGAACCCCACACGGGTGGGGTGTGGCTCATCGACTTCGGCCTGTCGACGCGGCTCTCTCGGGAGACCCGCGAGGTCACCCGTGTGCAACAGCTCGAGGGCACGCTGGGCTACCTGTCGCCGGAGCAGACGGGTCGAATGAACCGTCCGGTGGACTGGCGCACCGATCTGTACTCCCTCGGCATCACCCTGTACGAGCTGCTGCTGGGGCGGCTCCCGTTCACCTCGGACGATCCCCTCGAGACCTTGCATGCCACGGTGGCGCGGCGGCCTCCGGCCCCCCACGAGCTGCGCGGGGATGTGCCGCTCGTGCTCAGCGGCATCCTGCTCTGCTTGTTGTCGAAGGACGCAGAGGAGCGCTACCAGAACGCGAGGGCCCTGGCCGACGACCTGGAGAACTGCCGCGATCAGCTCGGCCGCACCGGCACCATCGCCCCCTTCACGCTCCGGGCCTCGGATCGCCGAGGGGTCTTCGTGGTGCCCGCGCGACTCTACGGCTTCACGGCGGCCATCGGCGTCCTCGAGGCGGCCCTGCAGCGCTCCAGCGAAGGAGAGCGAGCGGTGGTCGGGATCGAGGGCGAGCCCGGCGTGGGCAAGACCGCGTTGACCAGGGAGCTGTTGCCGCGCCTGCCGAGTGGAGGCCGTCTCGCCAACGGAGTCTGCAACCCGCTGGAGCGCACCCCCTATGCGCCGATCGTGCAGGTGCTCCGCAGGCTGGTTCAGGACATTGGGTCGGATGACGACGGCGAGGACAGCCTGCGGGGACGGTTCATCGCTGCTGTGGGCGACGATGGGGGCCTGCTCAAGCGGGTCCTCCCCGAGCTCGAGGAGCTGGTGGGCCCCGTTCCCGACGCCCTCGATGTGGGGGCCGTCGAGGGCCGGGATCGGATGTTGGCGCTGTTGGTGCGCCTCGTGCGCGACACCCACCATCCCGAGAGGCCGCTCGTCGTGTTCTTGGACGATCTGCAGTGGGCGGATGCGGGAACCCTGGCCGTGCTGGAGCAGCTGCTCGCGCCGGCGCTGACGGGGGGGCCGCTTCTGCTGCTGGCGTGGCGCGACAAGGAAGTGGGGGCCGAACACCCCTTGCGACGCATCCTGGCCGACGACCTCGAGATGGTTCGCCTCACGCCGCTCAGCCAAGAGGACATCGCCCAGCTCCTCGGCGACACCATGAGCCTGCCAGCGGACGACACGCGCTCCCTGGCGGCCCTGGTGTACGCGAAGACGGCTGGCAATGCCTTCTTCGTGCACGAGCTTCTCGGTGTGTTGGTGGCGAAGGGCCTCATCTACTTCGAGCCGGAAGACCGCCGCTGGAGCTGGTCTGTCGAGGGCATCGAAGATCTACCTCCCACCTCGAATGTCGCTGAGTTGCTGGCGGAGTCGCTCCGCAAGGCAGAGCCGGACTTCCGCCTCATGTTGGGCACCGCCGCCTGTCTGGGCAAGCGCTTCGACCTGGCCACGTTGAGCAGTGTGTGGGGGCGAGGACTCGCCGAGACGGCAGCTGAGGTGTGCGAGGCGGTCAACGCTCAGCTGTTGGTGCCCCTGGGCGACTCATGGGCGTTGCTCGAGGCCTGGACTGCCGGTGCGGAGCCCACCCATGGTGGGGAGGCGAGCCTTCGCTTCGTACACGATGAAGTGTTCGAGTTGGCATGTGGCCTGCTGCCCGCAGACGAGCGGGCTCGCACCCACCTGGTGACCGGGCGGCTCTTTCGTTCCACCTGGGAGCAGGGGCAGCGCTCCCCCTTCGAGGCCGCCGACCACTTGTACGCCGCGCGAGACCTCATCACGGAGCCTGGGGAGCGTCTCGGTGTGGCCAAGATCCACCTGGCGGCCGGCCGCCAGGCCTACGCCTCAGCCGCCTATTCGGCGGCACTCCTGTACTTCGAGGGTGGCCTGACCTTCCTCGACGAGGCCACCTGGGATGTGAACCATGAGGTGGTCTTCAGGCTGCACGTGTGCGCTGCTGAGACACATCTCATGTGTCCGGGCCACGAGGGCAGCGTCGACTTCCGGGCCGTGGCCATGGCCCGGGCGCGCGATGTGTTGGAGCGGGTGGAGGTGCAGCGGATCCTGATCCGTTTCCACATGGGTCGCTACGAGTTTGCGGAGGCGGTGGAGCTGGCCATCGAGGCCATGAGCTGGGTGGGCGTCAAGGTCTCGGCGAATGCGAACATGGGCCATGTCGCGGCCTCGCTGCTCCGCACGAGCTTCAAGCTCCGAGGCAAGGGGCTGCAAGAGCTTCGCGCGCTGCCGGTGTGTACAGATCCCAAGGTGGAGGCTGCGATGCAGCTCCTCGCCGACACGGGAACGGTGGCCTACTACACCAACGCACTGCTGTTGCCGGTGCTGCTGACCCGCATGGTGGATCTGAGCCTGGACCAAGGCGTGTCCGGCACCACCGGCTTTGGCTTCGGCGGCATGGCCTTTCTGCAGATCGTCACCCGAGACGACGTGGCCCGTGCCTGGGAGCTGAGCGTGTTCGCCCGCGAGATGGTGGCACGCTTCGACGCCAAGAAGCTGGCTCCAAAGGTGGAGCTGTTGGTCATCGGTTTCGTGGAGGCCCGGCGCCAGGGACTCCGCTCTCTCGTCGCTTCCTTCGAGGCCGCGAGTTGGATGGCCAAGGAGGTGGGGGACGCTGAATACACCGCCCTCCACGCCATGAACCACACGTCGTTCTCGTTCCTCGGCGGCGTGGAGCTGGAGCAGACGGCGAGCCGCGCCCGCATAGATCTGCAGACGTGTGTGGACCTGAGCCAGGAGCAGTCCACGAACAACATGCTGATGACGATGCAGGTGATGGATTGCTTGCGCGGCTTGGCTCCCGATCCGGCCCGCATGAGTGGCGAACACACCGACTTCGACACCCTGCTGGCCCGCATGGAGGGGAAGGGCGACAAGTCGGGCATTGCGCTCATCCGCATGTTGCAGGTCCAGCTCTCGCTACTCTTCGCCGACACCGCCACCCTGCTCGCCGATGTGGACGCTGCGGCGGCCTGCCTGGGTGACCTGCCCGGTGCCCCGCAGGTGCCCCCGTTCATGCTCCATGGGGCGCTGGCCTGCGTGCGCTCGCTTCGGGAGTCGGGCCAGACAGGTGGAAGGCGCCTGCGGCAGGCCCGGAAGTGGCACAAGCGGCTGGCGAAGATGGCCGTGGACGGCCCCCTGAACTTCGCCCACAAGGCCAAGCTCGTGGAGGCCGAGCTGTTGGAGCTCGGCGGCAAGGCCGTCGACGCCCAGCTCGCCTACGAGGCGGCCATCGATCTGGCCCGGGTCTCGGGCATGGTCCAAGAGGAGGCCCTGGCCCTCGAGTGTGCGGCTCAGGCGGCCTTGCGTCTGGGCAACCCTCGCCTCGCCGCCTCCCTGGCCACTGAGGCGTACTCGACCTGGCTCGGCTGGGGGGCTGCCGCTCGGGAGCCGGCCATGAACGCGTTGCTGGCCCACTTCCCCAACCAGG
>JAERSX010000520.1 GCA_016845285.1 Deltaproteobacteria bacterium
CCGCTCTCGGGCTGCCCTCACAGGGCTCGATCTTGGGCGTGGGCTGCGGGAACGGAGCGAGAGAAGTGTTGTTCCCAGGATTCGGCTCGGGCCTCGACGTGGACGGGCTCGAGGTCGACTCGCAGCGGCTGGCGGAGGCCACATCGGTCCTGCGACACACCTGGCACGCCGACGCCACCCACCCGGAGTGGCCTTGCGACGGTCGCCGCTACGACGCCTCCTTCAGCCGGCTGGTGCTGCGCCATCTCGCGCGGCCCGAGCGTGTGGTCCAGCACATGGCGCGGCTCACCAAGCCCGGGGGCGTCGTTGCCCTCGTGGGCGCCGACGACGCGAGCCTGCAGCTGCACCCAGCGCTGCCGCACCTGTCCCAGACCCTCCATGCGCTGAAGGCCCATCTCGTGACCCAGGACCCCGACGTGGACCCCGACGTGGGCACCCGCCTGCCCCAGCTCCTGCGTCACGCCGGCCTCGTGGACCTGCGCACGGCCACAGCCACCCTGCGGACCGCACGCTCCGGCAGCCCCACCTCCTCCGAGGCCGGCCGCGACGACTTCCTCTGTGTCATCGACTTCCTTCGATGCCGGGAGAGTCCGGAGCAGGTCGCACAGACCGAGGCCTGGCTGGCCAACCCGCACGCGAGCGGCTCCTGGAACCTGCTCATCGCGACGGGTCGGGTGCCCTGACCACGGGCGAGCCCTTCAGTCCTCGTCGTCCTCGTCGTCCTCGTCGTCCTCGTCGCCCTCGCCTTCGGTGCCCATCCCGAAGAAGAGCGCGCCATCCTCGGACTCCACGTAGCCATCTTCCACCTGGCTGAAGCCGTCGCCGAGGTCGAGGTAGAGGGACTCTCCGGCGTAGCCGACCCCGAGCGTGGTGCCCCCCAGGGAGTCGTAGCCACTGGCCGAGCAGGCGCCATCCTGATCGTCGAAGACCTCGAGCTCACCCAGGGTGAGCTCGTAGGCGGCATCACATGCGCTGCAGGAGCTCGCGCTGGCGATGGTCTCGATCTCGGCCTCCATGTCGCAGGCCACCTCCCCGTCGGAGGCCTCGAAGTAGCCGACGAGACCCCCGTCCCCCTCGATCTCTCCCCAGAACAGCTTCTCGTCTCCCTCGAAGTCCTCGTCGTCCTCGTCGTCCTCGTCGTCCTCGTCGTCCTCGTCGTCCTCGTCGTCGAGGTCGTCGTCCTCCCCCTCGCTGTCCTCGTCGGAGCCGTCATCTCCGGTCTCCCACCAGGCGCCCGTGTCGGAGCCGGCCTTGTCTCCGCAGGCGGCGAGCAGGGCGAGGGAGAGGGGAGCGAGGAGAGAGAGCATGCGCGTCATGTCGACCTTCCTTGGTTGGCCAGCCGCAGGTGGCTGGGGTCGACTGTGAAACGCCGGGCCCTCATTTCTGGGGCGTCTTTCTCATCACTTCGCGGCATCCCGGCCCATGCGGGCGAGCTGGCGACCACCAAGGCTCACAGAGAGCCCCGCCACTGCCTGCCCCTCGAGGATGAAGCGCATGTCTTCTCCGACGTGGGCCCGGAGCAGGTTGGCCCGGATTCCGGCATGGAGCCCGAACATGGGCCCCATGGGCACATGCAGATCGGTGCCCACCCAAGCCCCGGGAGCCACGGCCCAGGCCTCGACGACCTCGAGATCTTCGACCTCTCCTTCCTCGTAGTCGAGGTAGTCGAGGCGCTGGTGGATCCAAGCGGTCTGCAGGCCCGCGCTGGTGCCGAGATCGAGACGTCTGAGGTGACGCTCGACGGCGACGCCTGCTCCCACGCGGGTGGTGCGCAGGGTCAGCTCCGAGCTCCAGGACTCCATGTGCCCCGAGGCGTGACCCACGTAGCCGACGATCCCCAAGCCCGGTCGCAGGAGCCACCGCACCTCGGCCTCGCCTCCCAGGGTTGGCGGGTGAGCCTGCAGGAGCGGCGGCGCGCCCGTCGCATGAAGCGAGAGGCGGAGCGGGCGCAGGTTCCAGCCACCGCGGGCGAGGGGGTCGCCCAGCGCCACGGTGTCCATCTGGGCGTCATCCACCCAGCGGGTGCCACCCCAGACGAGGTCGACCTCCGCGAGCAGGGCATCCTCTCGCCGGACCTTTCGCACCACGTAGCGACCCGTCGGCAGGTTGAGCCGGCGCTCCTCACCAGGATCCTTCTCGAGGCGAGCCACGACCTGCCCGCTGCTGACGGAGACCACGGTGTAGGTGCCCTCGAGCTCGGCCGGGAACATGAGTCCGGCGGCTCGACTCGGGAGCCGGGTGAGCACCACGCTGCCCACGCCCTGGATCTCGTAGCGGAACTCCGGTCGCTGCACGCTGGCGGCCCGGGAGGCCGTGCCGATGACGGTCTCGCCGAAGGCGTAGGCGTAGGCCTCGTCGAGGGTGATCTCACCGTCGCCGTCGGTGTCGGCGGTGCCCCGCAGGCCGTTGATGAGCGCGCGGGTGAACACGGCGCCGCCAAAGGCCGACGACTCCCGAGCCACCGACAAGGGGCCGGTCGACGTGATGATGGCGAGGCCCGACATGGTCAGCGCGTCGTCGACCACGATCTCGATGGCATCGACCGGCTGCCCGCCACGGGTGCGGGCCAGGGTGCCCGACTCGCAGGCGTCCACGAAGGCCACACGAACCTGCGCGGCGCTGGTCTCCAGCCAGCGGCGAACGGCGGCCATGGGCAGCAGCGTGCCCCCCAGGTGGAGGCCATCGGCCGAGGCGTGGCCCGAGTAGGTGAAGATGAGCATCACCTCGTCGCCCCGCGCGCTGGCCTCGCGCACCTGGGCCTCGACCCCGAAGATGGCATCCCGCACCTGGCTGGCGGGAATGCCGGTGAGCAGCACCGTGCGGTCCTTGCTGAGGTCTCCTTGCTCCTGGAAGAGTCGAGCCAGATCGCGCGCCTCCTGCTCGGCGCTCACCAGCGGCTCGTCCTCGCCAAAGCCCACGTTGTGGCCCACGAAGACCCCGATGCGGACGGTGTCGGCGAGGGCCACGGCCCCCACCAGGCACCACAGCAGCAACACACGGAAGATCACGGCGCCTCCCCTCGGAGCACGAGCACCGAGCGCTGGTGGGCGGCAGCACCGGGCAGGGTGTCCAGCTCGGCGAGGGGCTCGTCCCAGGCCCGCTGCACGGCACCCGAGACCCGCGCATGCGTCAAGGGCTCGGGGTCGACCAGGAAGTAGAGACGCTCGCTGCCCGCGTAGTCGTCGAGGACCACGCCCGCGGCCACCACCTCACCCGCGCTCACCGGCCGACTCTCCATGAAGGGGCTCAGCGTGCCGTCGTCCTGGAGGTCGAAGACGGCGAGGTGACCCGAGATGGGACTCACGAGCTCGTACTGGAGGCGATCGCCTCCCTTCGCGTAGACGACCGCCCCCTGCAGGGCGGCCTCACCCAGGCGAACCTGGTGGACGCTCAGCTCGAGACCGCCGCCGCGGCTGCGCATGTCGACGATGTCGGGGCGCACCGACAGCAGCGCCAGGGCCGCGACCAGCACGGCCACGCCCAGGGGGGCCGGCCGCAGCAGCCGGCTCCACCAGGGAGCCGTGTCGGGGGGGAGGTTCAGCACCGGCAGATCGCTGGATGCCGCGACGCTGGCCTTCACCGCAGCCACGCGCTGTGCGAGCTCGGGATCGCCTGAGGCAGCGGCCTCGAGCTCGGCCCGACGGGCATCGTCCAGGGTCCCGAGGGCGAGATGCTCCAGCTCCAGTCGGGTCACGGTCATGCAGCACCTCCCTGGTGCAGGTCGTCGCCCAGGATCGCCCGGGCTCGGGTCTCGATTCGCTCCAGCCGCCTCCGGACCGTGCGCTGTGATGTGCCGAAGTGCTCGGCGATCTCGTGGACCCGCCAGCCCTCGGCCAGGCGCAGGCGCAGCATGGCCGCGTCCTCGGCCTTGAAGTTGTCGAGGAGCCGTCCCACGTCGAGAACGGTGCCGGCGTCGCGGCGCTCGGGAGCGGGCAGGGCGAGGTAGGCCAAGGGGTCGTCCTTCCAAGGGCGGCGGCGGCGGATCAAGTCAAGAGCGGTGTTGCGGGCGATGGTCTGGAGCCAGGCGAGGGGGTAGCGGCCGTCGAAACGGCGGCGGGCCTTCCAGGCCTTGAGGAAGGCCTCCTGGAGCGCCTCGTCGGCGTCGGCCTCGTTGCCACAGAGCGCCCGACAGCGCGCACGAACGGCCGGGCCATAGGTGGCGTAGAGCCCCTGGAATTCCATCCGGGACAGGCTCACGCAGCGCTCCATGGAGTGGTCAACGGGGCTCCGTCATGGGCTTCCAGGCTGAGGGCGGTGGGGGACTCATCGGTCACAGTTCGTGGTGGCGCCACCGACGACCTCACCGCTGAGCACATTGACGGCGGACTCCTCGAGGAAGTCGGTCGCCTGGACGCGGAGACCGTCGTAGTCGAATTCCTCCTGCTCGTGCTCGGGCAAGGGGTAGAGCGCCCCCTCGAGCTCCTCGGACACCTCGGCGATCTGAGCCTGCAGCCCGATCCAGGTGCCCCCCTCGAGCAGAGCGTCCCAGGCGTCTTCGGTGAGGGTGACCTCCTCGGCGAGGAGGTCGAGATCTCCCTCCCCCAGGAGCAGGGCACGATCTCCCGCTCCGCCCCACACACCCGCGGACGCCTCCAGGATGGCCTCGGTGTCCATGCCTTCTTCCGGGTCTTCGTCGGCGGCACCGATGACCCAGTCCTCGGGCTGGTAGATGGTGGGGTCCACCAGCACGAAGAGGGCGAGGGCCCAGCTGAACTCGTCGGCCTCGATCCAGACCGCATCGTCGACGAGGTCGTCGGGCTCGGGGGGCTCGGTCCAGACCACGCCTCCCGTGAGTTCCTCCTCGACGATCTCCGCCTCGATGAGTCCACAGGCGAGCTCGAGCCCCTCGCCCCAGCCCTGGTACCAGCGCACCTCCCAGGCAGGCTCGACCGGGAGCGGCGCGAGGTCGCCCAGCTCCGCCAGCTGCTCGGCGCTGTAGAGCCCGCCCGGGTCGCACGCGACGAGCAGGAGCAGCAGAGAGAGAGGGGTGGTCATGGGCGCATCATCCCTGGTGTACGAAACGTGAACGCGGGGTGGCGGAATTCGGGGCACATATTTTCGCCCCGAAAAAATCCTGCCCCAGAATTGCACCCCCACCGTTTCACCTGTGCGAGCTGCCCGAGGGCCGCCGCTGGGAGACCCATGACCTTCGCCCGACACGCCGCCATCGCCCTGGCCCTCCTCTCCGGCTGCACCGAGGGCGGTGTGCCCGAGGGGACCGAGATCGTCGCCATCGGCGACTCCATGTTCGAGTGGCATGCCGAGGAGGGAGACTCCATCCCCGACGTCGTGGGAGCCGAGCTGGGCCTCGAGGTCGCCAACCTCTCCGAGAGCGGCACCTGGTTCTCGGACGGCGCCATCCCCGGACAGTACGTCGACGGCCCCTGGTCCTGGCTCGTGGTCGACGGCGGCGGCAACGACCTCAACGATGCCTGCGAGTGCGGCGACTGCGATGCCCTGATGGATGAGCTCATCGACGCGGACGGCACGGGCGGGCTGATCCCCGAATTCGTTGGCGAGGTGGTGGACACCGGCGTGCGGGTGGCCTGGATGGGCTACCCCGAGCTTCCGGCGGACGCCGACCACGGCTTCTCCAGCTGCATGGACGAGCTGGAGATCCTCTCCGACCGCCTGGCCAGCATGGCCGACACCCACCCGGACGTGATCTTCGTGGACGCGCGCGACGTGGTGGCGCCCGATGACGGGGCGCTCTTCGACGAGGACAACGTCCACCCCTCGGTGCAGGGCAGCGAGGTCATGGGCCGCCACATCGCCGAGGCCATCGCGTCCGCCACCGACTGAGCCCGCTGTCTTCCCCCCGCGACCCGCACCGGCTCCCGAGCGAGCCGGAGGGCACCGCTCGACCCCACTTGCCTCGCAAGGAGGCCCCCGTGCGTCTCTCCATCCTGCTGCTCCTGACCGCCTGCAAGGGCCCCGGCGCCGACGAAGTCAGCTCCCGGCGCCTCACCCCCACCGAGTACAACCACGCGGTCCGCGATCTGCTGGCCGTCGACCCCGGCGACGAGGACGTCATCGTCCTGGAGTCCGGCGACGACCCCGACGACGAGGACTTCGACGCCGCGTGGCCCTGGGTCTTCCCCGGCGACATCGAGATCGGCGGCTTCGAGGGCATGGCCGAGGGCCAGGTCGCCTCGAGCTACCTGGTCGAGCAGCACCAGCAGGCCGCCGGTCACTTCGCCGAGATCATCGTGGCCTCCGATGCCTTCTGGGCCTGTGCGCCCAGCGAGCTCGACGACGCCGATCTGGCCGCCTGCACCAAGGCCAGCATCCGCCGCTTCGCCGCCCGGGCCTGGCGCCGCCCCCTCACCGAAGCGGAAGACGCCCGGCTCATGGCCTTCCTCGAGAACAGCGTGCGCGCCTGGGGCTTCACCAGCGGCGCCCAGCTCGTCGTCCAGGGCGTGCTGCTCTCGCCCCAGTTCGTCTACCGCCTCGAGGCCGCCGCCACCGAGGACGACCGCAAGGCGGAGCGTCGAGAGCACGCCGCCTTCCAGCGCGCGAGTCGGCTGTCCTTCCTGCTCTGGGACTCCATGCCCGACCCCATCCTCTTCGAGGCCGCCGCCATCGGGCGCCTCGACGACCCCGACGACATCGACGCCCAGGTGGGCCGCATGCTGGCCGACCCCCGCACCCGCCAGGCGGTCGTGCACTTCCACGAGCAGTGGCTCGACATCGACGCCGTCTACAGCTCGAACGCCGACATGGACGCCTACCTCGACCGCTACCTCCCCGACCTCGAGCAGGTCTACGACGAGGACGAGCCCCTCTTCCACGAGGAGATGGAGGAGCAGTGGTCCTACTTCTTGATCTCGCTGCGCGCGGGCATGGTGATGGAGGCACGCAAGTTCGTCGAGTACACCGTCTTCGACGGCGGCGGGCGCCTGCGCGACCTGCTCACCGACACCCGGGGCTACGTCACCGAGGCCACCCACGAAGAGGGTCTGGACATCGGCACGGCCGACCTCTACGGCGTCAGCCCCGACGACCTCATCGACGGTGACAGCGAGACCGTCGAGCTCTTCGACGGGAACTTCACCTTCCAGCTTCGCGTCCGCGCCGCCGAGCTCCCCGCCGACCAGCGCGCCGGCGTGCTCACCCTGGGGGCCACCCTGGCGGGACAGGCCCACCCGGTCCACCCGGCGCCCATCCTCCGCGGCGTCCACCTCCTCGAGCGCATGGGCTGTCAGACCATCGGCCAGCCCCCCGACGGAGCCGCGGGCTCGGCGCCCGCCGACTCTCTCGACGCCGAGTCCACCAACCGAGAGCGGGTGGAGACCGTGACCCAGTCCCCCGAGTGCATCGGCTGCCACCAGCAGATCAACCCCCCCGGCTTCGCCTTCGAGAACTTCGACTCCCTGGGCGGCTGGCGCGACACCGACAACGGCCTGCCCGTCGACGCCAGCGGCACCCTCATCCTCGACGGCCAGGAGCTGGGCAGCTTCGAGGGCGCCCCCGAGCTGGCCGCCTTGCTGGCCCAGAGCCGCACCGTCCACGACTGCTACGCCCGCACCTGGGCCGAGTACGCCGTGGGCACCGAGCTCGACCCCTCCGACCCCACCCTGGTGGACATCCAGGACCGCTTCTGGGCCGCCGAGGGCGACATCCTGGCGCTCCTCGCAGACATCGCCACCTCCGACCTCGTCGTGAACTGAAGGAGCCTCCGATGCGACCCACCAACCGCCGCCAATTCCTCCGCGGCCTCGGCCTCACCGGCCTGGCCTCCGCCACCCTGCCGGGCATCCTGAGCCGCCGGGCACGCGCCGCCAGCGGCGATGCACCCAAGCGCCTGATCATCGTGTCGACCGGACACGGCACGGTCCACGAGCACTGGAAGATGCACCCCGGGGGCGAACCCGAGGACGCGACCTGGGAGACCTCCCTGACCGGACTCGCCGCCTCGGAGTGGAGCCGGAGCCTCGCGCCGCTGCAGCCCTACGCGAGCCGGATCAACGTCTTCGACGGCCTGGCCATGTGCTCGGCCGAGCGGGACATCCCGGGCTACCGCCACGAGAAGGGCTGGATCCACGCCTGGACGGGCGCGTCCGCCTACTTCACCGGCTCCGACCTCTTCAGCACAGCCCCATCTCTCGATCAGCTCGTCGCCGCCGAGCTGGCCCGCGACGACCGGCTGCCCAGCCTCGAGCTCGACGTGTGGGAGGGCCGCCCCATCTGCCACGCCGGCCTCGCCCAGCAGCTGCCCCTCGAGCACAGCCCCCGCCGTGCCTACGACCGACTCTTCGGCCTGTCGACGTCGAGCGACCCCCTCGTCGCGGCCCAGGGCAGCGTCCTCGACTTCGCGAGCGCCGAGCACCAGGCCATCCGGGGCAGGCTCTCGTCGACCGACCGAGACCGCCTCGACACCCACTTCGACCTGATCCGACAGCTCGAGGCACGGATCGCGGGCCTCAGCGAGGCGAGCTGCCCCACCGCACCAGACCGGGGCGTGCTCACCAGCGAGGAGGCCGAGTACGACGCCCTCTTCCGCAGCATGGTCGACGTGGTGGCCGCGGCCTTCTCCTGCGACTTCACCCGGGTGGCCACCCTGTCCCTGGGCGACATCCCCTCCGACGACTTCGGCTGGGGCTGGTACCTGTCGGGCGACGCCCACAACGACTTCGCCCACCGCATCTACAGCGACACCCAGGCCAGCGAGGCCATGG
>JAERSX010000521.1 GCA_016845285.1 Deltaproteobacteria bacterium
GTGCGGGACTGCTACGTGTTGGTGCGGTCCCGAGATCCTGACGCCACCGCCACCGTCGAGCTCGAGTTCGGCGTGACCCGGTCGGGCGCCGTCGCCCCACCCGAGCTCGAGGTGACCGGCACGGGGGGCACCGACTTCGAGCGCTGCGTGCTCGACCGGCTCGACGAAATGAACCTTCCACCCGGCATTCCAGGCCGTCACAGCTACTTCCTGAAGCTCGGCGCTCAGGGCTGAACACCCCACGCTTCATTGCCCCGGAGGAGGCTGGGCGTTCAGGATAGGACCGCGTCATGCCGGCCCACAATCTCTCCCGACGCGGCGTCCTGACAGGCCTCGGCACGCTGGTCCTCGGTGTCCAGCTGCACCCCACACAGGCCCGGGCCGCGTCGCCCGATGCCGTCCCCAGCCAGGCCATCGCCATCAACGCCTTTGTGGCCCTCGACACCGACGGCACGGTGACCGTGCTCATCCCCAGCAGCGAGATGGGCCAGGGCGTCTCCACCTCCATGCCGCAGCTCCTGGCCGAGGAGCTCGATGCGGACTGGGACAAGGTGATCTGCCGCACGGCCCAGGAGGCTCCGGCGTACCGACTCCACCTGGGACCCGGCTACACGACGATGATCACCGGCGCCTCCAACAGCATCATGGGCTGGGGCCGAGCCATGCGGGAGGCCGGCGCGGCCGCACGGTCGATGCTGATCGCAGCCGCGGCCGCGCGCTGGACCGTCGAGCCAGCACTGTGCACCACGTCCAAGGGCGTGGTCTCCCACCCCGGGGGCCAGTCGGCCACGTACGGCGAGCTGGCCTCGGACGCCGCGAAGCTCCCGGTGCCCAGGAAGCCCCCGCTCAAGCGGCGCAGCAAGCACACCCTGGCCGGCACCTCGGTGCCCCGGACCGACCTGGCCGCGAAGGTCGACGGCTCCGCGGTCTTCGGCGGTGACCTTCGCATCGAGGGCATGGTCCGAGCCTGTCCACTGGCCTGCCCCTTTCTGGAGGGCACCGTCGCGGCGGTGGACGACACCACGGCCCTGGCCATCCCCGGTGTTCGGGGTGTGTACGTCTTCGAGGACTGGGTCGCGGTCACCGCAGACGACGTCTGGACCGCCAAGAAGGGTGTCGCGGCCCTGACGGTCACCTGGGCGGAAGGCCCCCACACCGCCTTCGACAGCGCGAGCATCTCCGCGCAGCTCGAGGCTGCCACCGCCCTCGACGCGCCCAACCGGATCAAGGCCGCCAACAGAGTGGGCTCGGCCATGGACATGTTGAGCGAAGATGGCGACTCCATCGACGTCTTCTACGAGGTGCCGCACCTCGAGCACGCGCCCATGGAGCCGCTGAACGCCACGGTCCGCATCCAGGCCGATCGCTGCGACATCTGGACCGGCACCCAAGCACAGACCCAGGTACGCAAACACACCGTCGAGCGGACAGGGCTCAAGCCGAGCCAGGTGTTCGTTCACACCCCCTACCTGGGGGGAGGGTTCGGCCGACGCAGCAACACCGACTTCACCGACAAGGCCGTCGAGCTCGCCGTTCTGCTGGACACCCCCGTCCAGCTCCAGTACACCCGCGAGGAGACCACCCGGCACGGCTTCTACCGGCCAGCCGCCGCCGCGCGCCTGCGGGCCCGCCTCCATGATGGCCACGTCCACGCCTTGCACGTGCGCCTGGCCAGCGACAACATCCTGCACAACTTCCTGCCGAAGCTGCTGTGGGGCATGGGACAGGTCGCGGCCTTCCCCCTCGAGGGCTTCACCCACACGATGCCGTACCACTTCGAGCACCTGCTCGCCGACTGGTCGTTCGTCGATCTCCCCGTCCCCATCGGCTTCTGGCGCAGTGTGGGCCACAGCTTCAGCGCCTGGTTCCTCGAGTGCTTCCTCGATGAGTGCGCCCAGGCCCTGGGCAAGGACCCCCTCACCCTGCGGCGTGAGCTCATCAGCTCGGAGCACCCCCGCTTCCGCACCGTCCTCGACACCGTCGCCGAGAAGGCCGGCTGGGGCCAGGCACCCGAGGGCCGCTTCCAGGGCATCGCCCTGCACGGCTGTTTCGGCTCCATCTGTGCCGAGGTGGCCGAGGTCTCCATCGTCGACGGCCAGCCCAGGGTCCACAAGATCACCGCAGCGGTCGACTGCGGCCCCGTCGTGAACCCGCAGATCGTGAGAGACCAGATCATGGGCGGAGCGCTCATGGGGCTGAGCGCCGCACTCGGCGAGCGCATCGACTTCGAGGGCGGCCGCGTGGTGCAGTCCAACTTCCACGACTACCCCTTGTTGCGCATGGCCCAGGCACCAGCCGTCGAGGTCCACATCGTGGAGACCTTGGGGGCACCGGTCGGTGGCATCGGAGAGCTCGGCACCCCACCGGCTGCGCCCGCCCTCTGCAACGCCATCTTCGCGGCCACAGGCGTCCGGATCCGGACCCTCCCCGTCAGAGACTCCCTCCCGCTGGAGACCGCATGAAGCTCACCGTCAACGGTGCCGCCGTCGAGGTCGAGGCCACCGGCGACACCCCGCTGCTGTGGGTGCTGCGCGACCACCTCGACATGACCGGCACCCGCTTCGGCTGCGGCATGGCCCAGTGCGGCGCCTGCACCGTGCACCTCGACGGCCTGCCCATCCGCTCCTGCGTCACCCCCCTCTCCGAGGTCGCCGGCCGCCGCATCACCACCATCGAAGGCCTCGCCAGAGACGACGTCCTCCACCCCGTGCAGCAGGCCTGGATCGACCACAGCGTGCCCCAGTGCGGCTACTGCCAGTCGGGCCAGATCATGAGCGCGGTGGCCCTGCTCACCTTCGTGCCGAGCCCCACGGACGACCACATCGACCGGGCCATGTCGGCCAACATCTGCCGCTGTGGCACCTACCCCCGCATCAAGGCGGCCATCAAGGACGCCGCGGCCCGCATCAACGGAGCCATGGGCAGCGTCGACCAGCCCGCGCCAGGCGGTCGCGATGAGTAGGGGCTCGTGGCTCGCGGTCTCGCTGGTGCTCGCAGCCGGACCAGCAGCGGCCGAGGAGACCGACGAGGGCCTCGCCGCCTTCACCACCATCTACGGCGTGCTTCAGCACCCGCGCTGCCTGAACTGCCACCCAGACGGCGACAAGCCGCTGCAGTACGACGACAGCAGGCCCCACACCATGGAGGTCGATCGCATGTCCATGGCCACGGGCCTGCCGTGCAACACCTGCCACAGGGTCGAGGGCGTCGACGGCGAAGGCCTTCCCCCGGCCAACGATCCCTGGCTCATGGCGCCGCCCAGTCAGGCCTTCCAGGGACGCACCGAGGCCGCGCTCTGTGCGCAGCTCAAGGATCCTGCCACCAACGGCGACCGAGACCTCGCAGCCCTGCTGCACCACGTGGGCCACGACGCGCTCGTGCTCTACGGCTGGAGCCCGGGTGGCGGCCGGACCACGCCCGAGAGCTCCCACGCTGAATTCGTGGCGGCCTTCCAGACCTGGGTGGACGCGGGAGGGCCCTGCCCCAGCGAGTGAGCCCCAGGCTCGACCGGCGGCGTTGTCCTGGCCCTCAGCACATCGCCGAATACAGCTGGGCTACCGCTCATGGACACAGTCGAGACCAACATCGCCATCATCGGTGCCGGCTTCTCGGGCATCGCGACCGCGATCCGCCTCCTCCAAGAGGGCACCGAGGACTTCGTCATCCTCGAGCGGGCCGACGAGATCGGCGGCACCTGGCGAGACAACATCTACCCGGGCGTGGCCTGCGACGTGGCCAGCCACCTCTACTCGCTGTCGTTTGCGCCCAACCCCGACTGGAGCCACCACTACGCCGGCGGCGCCGAGATCCAGCGCTACCTCCTCCACCTGGTCGAGCGCTACGAGCTGCGCCGGTTCATGCGCTTCGGTGCCGAGGTGTTGTCGGGCCGCTTCGACGCGCAGGCCGGCCGCTGGACCCTCAGCTGCGCCGGTGAGCTGGTGGTGGACACCCGCTTCTTGATCTCCGGCGCCGGCGCCCTCAAGGACCCACGCATCCCCCCCATTCCCGGCGCCGAGACCTTCGCGGGTCCCGCCATGCACTCGGCCCGGTGGGACCCCACCGTCGCTCTGGCCGGCAAGCGCATCGGCGTCATCGGCACGGGTGCCAGCGCCATCCAGCTCGTGCCCGAGGTGGCCAAAGAGGCCGCACGGCTCGTGGTCTTCCAGCGCACCCCACCCTGGGTCATGTCCCAGCGCGACCGGGCCTTCACCGCCATCGAGCGCTGGCTCTTCCGCCACGTGACGCCCCTGCGCCTGCTGAAGCGCCTGAGCATCTACCTGCGCCATGAGTTCGCCTACCCCGCCTCCTTCACCGCCGACCGCTGGACGGGTCGTGTCTTCCGCCGTCTGCTCATCAATCACATCCGGCGCCAGGTCCGGGACCCCGACCTCGCACGGGCGCTCACACCCGCCTACCGCCCAGGCTGCAAGCGGATCCTCATCAACAACGCCTACCTGCCCGCCATGGCCCGCGACAACGTGTCGCTGTGCACCACGCCCATCGCCGCCGTCGACGAGACCGGCGTGATCCTCGAGGGCGGCGACCACCACGAGCTCGACGTGTTGATCTGGTGTACCGGCTTCACCGTCGACGATCCCCTCGGCGGCCTGCGCCTGTACGGGCTGGAGGGTCGGGATCTCGCCCAGA
Organism: Deltaproteobacteria bacterium; assembly: GCA_016845285.1. Lineage (GTDB taxonomy): Bacteria > Myxococcota_A > UBA796 > UBA796 > UBA2385 > BH17. The sequence continues at coordinate 4,648 of JAERSX010000521.1, forward strand.
CCTGGGACGGCCGACCCAGCGCATACCTGGGCCTCACCATGCCGGGCTTCCCCAACGCCTTCATGCTGCTGGGCCCCAACACCGGCCTGGGCCACAACTCGGTGGTCTTCATGATGGAGGGGCAGGTCGAGTGGATCCTGCAGGCCCTGCGTCACGTCAGCGCCGCCGGCCCCCGCGCCTGGCTCGACTGCAAGCCCGAGCGCCTGGAGCAGTTCCTCGCCGAGCTCGACCGCGCCCACGAGGGCCAGGTCTGGGCCACTGGCTGCCAGTCCTGGTACCTCAACGAGGCCGGCGAGAACTTCACGATCTGGCCGGGCAGCACGCTGTCTTACCGACGCCGAATCCGCCGCTTCGAGCCAGATGATTTCGTTCTCGGCTGCACATAGTATACACGGCGGCTACATAGAGTGCGGAGGACCCATGCGTCTCGCCTCGATCTACGCTCTCGCCGCCCTGCCCACCCTCGTCGCGTGCGGCGACAAGGACGAGGCCACCGCCGTCCCCGCCGAACCCGCGCCCACCTGGCACCAGGACGTGCGGCCGCTGTTCGAGCGCTCGTGCCTCGGCTGCCACGAGGACACACAGAGCCTCTCGGGCATCCCCCTGGACACCTACGAGCGTGCCTCCGGCATGGCCGAGTTCATCGGCACCTCCGTGAGCGCACGCACCATGCCCCCGTGGAGCGCCAGCGAGGACTGCAACACCTACGAAGGCTCGCTGGCTCTGAGCGACGAAGACGTCGCCATGGTCGAGGACTGGGTGGCCGCCGGTGCCCCCGAGGGCGACCCCGACGACCCTGCGCCCCCTGCCGACGGACTGGAGCTGCCCGCGCTGGAGCGGGTGGACCTGACCCTCGACATGCCCGTCGACTACATCCCCACCGCCCAGCCCGACGACTACCGCTGCTTCCTGCTCGAGTGGCCCTACGAAGAGACCATGTACGTCTCCGGCTACGACATCCGCGCTGGCAACACCCAGACCGTCCACCACGTCATCCCCTTCATCATCGCCCCGGGCGATGTCGAGGCCTACCGTGAGCTGGAGGCCGAGGATCCGGAGGACGGCTACGACTGCTACGGCGGCCCCGGCGGCGACATCGACACCCTCATCGATACCCGCTGGCTGGGCTCCTGGGCCCCAGGCGGCGGAGCCAACGTGTTGCCCGAGGGCGCTGGTGTGCGCGTGGCCCCAGGCTCGGTCATCGCCCTGCAGATGCACTACTACGTCACCGAGGAAGACCCCGCCCCGGACCGCACGAGCGTCGACCTCCAGATCACCGACAGCGTGGACCTGGGCTCCGAGATCCAGCCCTGGACCGAGGTCTCCTGGCTCTTCGGCAGCGGCATGGACATCCCGGCCAACACCGACGGGGTCACCCACACCTTCACGCACACCTTCGACAGCTGGAGTTCCTTGGACATCCAGACGGCCGCCCTGCACATGCACACCCTGGGCCGCTCGGCGAGCCTCAAGGTCATTCACGCCGACGGCAGCGAGACCTGCGTGCTCGACGTGCCCGACTACGACTTCAACTGGCAGCGGAGCTACCGTCTGAGCGAGCCCGTCCAGATATCAGGCGGCGACACCCTGGAGCTCACCTGTGTGTGGGACAACGACACCGACCAGGACGTGGCCTGGGGGGACGGCACCGGCGACGAGATGTGCCTGGGCGTGACCCTGCTCACCTGGGACTGACGCGAGAGCCCCGCATCCAGGTCAACAGGCCTAGGAGGACTCGGTCTCGCCCCACCCCGTCGGCAGTCGCTTGCGGAGCGCCAGCTGGATGTTCTGCAGCGTGCAGCGGGCCAGCAAGAGCTCGCGCCAGCTGAGCGCGTCCACATCCTCCTGGCTGAGGTCATCGATGGTGGGCTGCACGACATCTGTGGTGAGCAACACCTTGAAGGCCTCCCAGCTCGCGTCCCGCTTCATGACGTCGCCGATGGTGGCGTCCTCGGGAAGGGGTCGCGGCCCAGTGTTCCGGAGGGTGCGGCGCGCGTGCACCTCCGCCCAGGCCACCTTCACGAGGTCTTGGAAGTCGATCTCACCCACCAGCAGGTGGTGGACGCCGTACTTCTGCTTGGCCTCCTTCTGGGCCTTCAAGGACTCGAGGCCCGCCTTGGACTTGCCGAAGACGATGAAGGCGGCCTCGTCCATGAGGGGGAGCTGGCGCAGCGCCTGGGCCACCTCGAGGCCCGAGCCTCCCGGCTGACGCAGCGCGACGCACACCACGACGGGTGCGCGGCGCAGCGTGGTCTCGAGGGCGGTCGCGGGACTCCGCACGCCGATCACCTCGTAGCGGCGGCGCAGCATGGTGCAGAGCCTCTCCAGCCGAGACTTCAGCGGATCGACCACCAACACAAGGGGACGCTCCATCCACCCTCCCACGAAACGAGCCTGTGAGAATTCGACAATGATCACACAATGTGCCCGTATGCGTAGGGTACCGTGATCAGGAACCTGGATCAGGGGTCCCCTTGACCCGCACGAACGCGCCCGCCGGCTCCGCCGCCGCCGACCATGAGTCCATCAGCAGCACGTCGCTGCCTGCTTGGCGATGCGCCGTCTGGATGGCAGCCACAGCGCTCACCGGCTGCGTCACCCCGCCCACCGACCCGGCCGACTCCATCGACGACACCGGCACCATGTCGGAGTGGGTGGAGGTGGACAACTGCACCCTCGACGACAGCCGCTTCGGAGAGGCCAGCGCCACCCTCGCCGAGGTGGAGACGGTGGTGAACCTGAGCTGGGAGACCCCCGAAGAGGTCGTGTCTTTCGTTGTCTTCGGTGAGGAAGGCGAGACGCTGCTGCGCACGCCGGCCTCCCTGTCGCCCACCTCCAGCCACACCGCCCTGCTGCGGGGTCTGCACGCCTCGACCGAGGTGCACTACCGCCTCGTCATCAAGGACGACGACGGCCTGGTCTGCTCGAAGGAGCACGCCACCGAGACGGGCACTCTCCCCTCGGCCCTGCCGCTCTTCACCTTCACCGAGGGGGAGTCCGAAGCGAACCACGGCTACGTGATGA
>JAERSX010000522.1 GCA_016845285.1 Deltaproteobacteria bacterium
GTCACGCGATGTCATCGCCCGACCGCAGCCGTCACTGCGCCCATCGCCCCGTCGTAAGCGCCCGAGCTTGACGGCAGGAACCGGCTGAATACCCTGCCGCGTCGCACCGCCCCCGTAGCGGTCTGGAGTCCATGGGCCACGTCTTCGCCATCTTCCGCCGCGAGTTCGCGAGCTACTTCGACAGCCCGCTCGCCTACATCGTCATCCCGGCCTTCCTGGGGCTGGTCGGCGGCTTCAGCCTGTTCTTCCAGGACATCCTGGCGGCCCGTGTGGCCACCATGCGCACGGTCTTCTTCTGGTCGGCCGTCTTCTTCCTGCTGCTGATTCCGGCCGTCACCATGCGGCTCTTCGCAGAGGAGAAGCGCACCGGCAGCCTCGAGCTCCTGGCCACCCTGCCCGTCACCGAGGGGCAGATGGTGCTGGGCAAGTACCTCGCGGCGCTCGCCCTCATGACCTCGGCCCTGGCGCTCACGATCACCTACCCGCTCACGCTGGGTCAGCTCGGTGAGCTCGATCCCGGGCCCGTCATCGGGGGCTACCTCGGGCTCTTCCTGCTCGGCGCCGCGCTCACCGCCGTGGGCACCGCGGCGAGCGCCAGCACCAACAACCAGGTCGTCGCCTTCCTGGTGGCGCTGGTGCTCTGCCTCATCCCCTTCGCGAGTGGCTACGCCCTGTCCCGGGTTCCCGCCGAGCTGCTGCCCATCGTGCAGTACCTCAGCTTCGAGTACCACTTCAACAACCTGGCCCGGGGCGTCATCGACTCCCGCAACATCATCTACTACCTCAGCATCTCGGGGCTCTTCCTCCACTTCGCCATCTTCCAGCTCGAACGGCGGAGGCTCGGGTGAAGGCCCACGTGCGCACACAGCGCCTCAACTCCTGGCTCCAGATGTTCCTGGTGCTGGCGGTCGTGGTGCTGGCGAACTCCTGGGCCAGCCGCACCTTCTGGCGCGTCGATCTGACCGCCGACCGCCTCTACTCCCTCGATCTGGCCAGCCGCGGGCTCATGTACCGGCTGGAGAAGCCCCTCATCGCCAAGGTGTACTTCACCGAGGGCCTGCAGACCCCGTACAACAACCACCAGCAGCTCCTCGTCGACAAGCTCGAAGATCTCCGCGCCTACTCCAAGGGCCTGATGGAGATCGAGGTCACCGACCCCACCAACATCCCCGACCTCGAGAGCGAGGCCCAGCGCTTCGGCATCCAGCCCATCCAGTACCGCTACAAGGCCCAGAACGTCAGCGAGATGCGCAAGGTCTACATGGGCCTCGCCCTGGTCTACGGCGACGAGCAGCAGGTGCTGCCAGCGGTCACCCAGATCGCCACCCTCGAGTACGACCTCGCACGCGCCGTCAAGGCGTTGGTGAGCGACGAAGAGCGACCGGTCCTGGGCTACACCACGGGCCACGGCGAGCCCGACATCGGCACCGTCCAGGGGCCGGTCCAGGGCCTGCGGACACGGCTGCAGGAAGACTTCGAGCTCCGCCCCATCCCTCTCGGTGGAGAAGGCCAGATCGACGAAGATGTCGATGCTCTCTGGATGATCGGGCCCCAGCAGCCCGTGTCTTCCCGTGCCCAGTGGCAGCTCGATCAGTACCTGATGCGCGGCGGGGCCATGGCGGTGTTCCTCACGAACACCAAGCCCGACATGCGCACCCTCCGGCCCCAGAGCGTGTACCACGGGCTCGAGCCCCTGCTGGGCCACTGGGGCGTCAAGCTGAACCGCGACGTGGTCGTCGATCGCGCCCGAAACGGGGTCATGCGCTTCCCGGTCCGCCAGGGCAAGTACGTGGTCCAGATGCCGGTGAACTACCCGCTCATCCCGCGGGCCTCCGATCTCGACCGCGACAGCGTGGTCGTCAAAGACCTCGACAGCATGCTCTTCCCCTTCGTGAGCAGCCTCGAGGTGGCCGACCCGCCACCCCAGGACGTCGACGTCACGGTGCTCGCGCGAAGCTCCGAGGCGTCGGGCGCCATCAAGGGCATCCGCACCATCGACCCCAACGCCTACAAGATCGTGGCCCCCACCGAGGTGCGCGGCCAGCACACCCTGTTGCTGAGCATGAAGGGCACCTTCCCGAGCTACTTCGCCGGGAAGGACATCCCCGCAGCCCCCGATCCCGGCGCCGCCCGCGACGATCCGGCGGCCATGCTGCGCGAGAGCGCTCCCACGCGCCTGGTGGTGGCCGGGTCAGCCGACTTCGTGGCCAACAACGTGCCCTTCCTGCTCAACCTGGCCGACTGGATGGTGCAGGACGAGTCGCTCATCGGCATCCGCAGCAAGCAGCTCACCCTGCCCGCCCTCGAGCCCGTAGAGCTCAAGGAGGCACGGCTGCTCAAGGCGCTCAACCTCCTCGGAGGCTCCCTGGTCCTCGTGCTCTTCGGCTTCGTGCGGTGGGCCCTGAGGCGGCGCAGCGGCGGCGTGACCGAGCCGGTGAAGGCAAGCCCATGAAGCTCCACGCCAAGACCTGGGCCCTGCTCGCGCTGACCGCGCTCCTGCTGCTCCTGAACCTCACCGACAGCGGCTCCGGCGAGCGCCTGGCTGCCGAGCTCCCCGTCATCCCCGCCATCGACAAGACCGAGGCCACCAAGGTCGAGATCTCCAGCGCCATCGAGAAGGTCATCCTCGAGCGAAGCCCCGCCGAGGGCGACGACCCGGGCCGATGGGGCCTCACCGCTCCCGTCGAGGGCGACGCCGACCAGATCCTGGTCCGCTCCCTGCTCAACCAGTTCCGCAAGGAAGCCTCCGTCGACATCAAGGTCGACGAGGGAAACCTCGATGAGTACGGCCTGGACGCCGGAAATGGCGTCGTGGTCGAGATCTGGACCACGGGAGAAGACCCGGCCATCAGCCTGACCGTCGGCTTCGACGCGCCTGGGGGCTCCAGCTTCGTCCGCCTCAGCGGAGACGACGCCATCTACCGAGCCCGCGTCGGCGGTCGACGACGGGTCGAGCGTCGGGGCAGCGACTGGCGCAACGCCGTCATCCTCGACGTCGCGTCCATCGACGTGGCCGGGGTGGAGGTGGAGAACCAGGCCGGCGGCTACACCCTCGCGCGCGGACCCTCCAGCGAGATGGACGACGATGGCCTGCCCGTGCCCGGCGAGTGGCCCCTCGATCCCACGCCTGAGTGGCCCGTCGACGTCCTGGTCGCCGAGGCCATGGTGCGAGGCCTGGGAAACATGCGCGCGGGCGACATGCTCGACGGCTCCTTCGATGGCGGCTTCGAGGCCCCCCTGGCACGCGCCCGCTTCATCATGGCCAACACCTCGACACGCTCGATGGTGGTGGGCAGCCGGGTCGTCGACGGCGGCGCCTTCGTCAAGGTCGACGACCGGGACGAGGTCTTCCGCGTGAGCCGAAGCACCATCGAGCCCTTGCTGGTGAGCGCCGAAGAGCTCCGCAACAAGTCGATCTTCCGCTTCGACCGCGGCAACGTCGACACCATGGCCCTCGACGAAGACGGCACCAGCATCCTGCTCCAGCAGGACCTGAGCAACGGGCTGTGGCGCGTCATCCAGCCCGCGAACATCGACGTGGACCTCAAGCTCGTCTTCTACAGCATCAACACCCTGGCCGAGCTCCGCGCCCACGACTTCAGCGCGACCGAGCCCGCCGCCGCCGGG
>JAERSX010000523.1 GCA_016845285.1 Deltaproteobacteria bacterium
GGTCCACACGCACCACGATGTCCTCTTGGTTCCGCAGCACCTCCGCCAGGGCGCCCAGGCCAGAGCCTCGCCCGGTACCCCGAACCCCTGCCACCAGCTGGATGCTCTGGGGTCCTGTCAGGGCCTCGGCGACCGCCACCAGGGGGTCGTCGCCCGCCGGGTAGAGGCGGGGATGCCAGTGCGGCGCGCGGTGTCCGCCCGGAGCGAGGGGTTCTGTGCCCAGCGCCTCGTAGAAGTCCTGGCGAAAGCGGGCGTCGGCGACGGTGTCTGGCACGATCAGGTCGGCGATCCAGCAGGCTCAGGGGTTCAGGACGTCGTCTCTCACCAGCGGGTGCACGTCGTACCAGAACTGCTCGTCGAGGTAGCAGAGCACCAGGTGGGAGTCGAGGAAGCGGATGACGTACTCCCGCTCCTCCAGGGTGACCTCGCGAAAGTCCCGGGCGTGGGCGATCTTGCGGAGGACGGCACGCTCGTCGGCGTAGATGGGCAGGTAGCCTCGCTTGATGGCGGCTCGGATCCGGTCCACGGTGCCGGCATCGACCACTCGGCTCGCCCGGTGGACAGCCTCCACCAGCATGTTCAGGAGGTCGCGGATGTAGCCCCCGGAGAGCAAGATCAACTCCCGCAAGGCGCCCTCGTCGGGCAGAAAGACCTCCCACTCCCCACGGCGTCGCACCAGCTCCTTCATCCGCTCAACAGCCGGCTCGTCCACACTGCCGTCGCGCTCTCGGACGTGGCAGGCGGGCCAGGCCTGCAGCGCTCCCGTGGTGTACGCCGCCTCCACCCGCTCGGTCGTGAGCATGAGGTAGGCCGGCACGCTCATGACGAGGTGGGTCTCGGGGAGCCTGATCTTGGCGGCATGGGTGATGAAGAGCTCCTCGATGGCCTGATGGACCTTGTCGAGGTTGGTGTTCTCACCGCGGAGATGCTCCAGCGAGTCCAGGATGACCACCAGCTGGGTGTCGACGGTCCACTTCGCCCGCAGCGCCGCCAGGATCTGACGGTGATGGTCGTGCACCTCTTCTACGAGCCGAGGCAGCCGGTGGGCCATGGCCTCCCGCACCCTGGCGCGGAAGGTCCTGTCTCCCTTGAGGTTCATCTTGAGGTTGGCCGGGCCGGCGGACAGCCCGACGCTTCCGATGGTGACCTCTTGGTTGAGGAAGGCTGCCGCTCGACTCCAGAAGCTCTGCGTCGCGCCTTCCTCTGGGCCCAGCAGGCGGTCGCCCACGAGGGCGTCGCTGATGGCACCCATGAGCACGAGCAGGAACTCGGTGATGTCCACCGGGGAGGTCATGTCGAGGTACTTGTCGAAGTCCACGCGGATGACGACGTAGTCTTGGTGGCTGTCTTGCCAGAGCAACCGCGCGAGCCGCGAGAACTCGGTGCTCTTGCCCGTGCCGCGGAAGCCTGCCACGAGCTGTGTGCTCTCCACCCCGCTGAAGTCGATGGTGTCGAAGAGGCGGGCCACGGGATCGGCGCCCGCGACGTACAGCGGCTGGTACAGCGCGCGATCGTCAGGGTCCTCGAGGTCGAGGGGCCGGTCCTGCAGCGCCCGGAAGAAGCGTCGCTGGGTGTCGCGGTCGATCATTGGTTGCCGTCCACGTCCATCATACGTCCAGGAGTGGCCGGACTCAGTGCAGCCGGCCGGCCACGAAGCGGCGGTGGGCCGCGTGAACGTCGACCTCGACCCCTGCTTCACGACAGGCCATCACGAGCAAGCGGGTCATGTCGAGCAGGCACAGATCTCGTGCTGGGCCTGGCCCTTCGATGGCCCGAGCGGCTGTGGGGTGGGCGCTGTTGAGCCTGATCTGGACGAGCCCCACGCGGAGCAGCTTGTCGCTGAGGGTGAGCAGCGGCGCACGCAGGCCCTCGTCAACGATGTCGAGGATGACCTTGCTGTCGGGCAGGCCCCTCGCCAGCTCCGGTCCACACAGCTCCTCGAGCTCGGGCCAGGTTGCGCCTTGCACCAACTCTTCGCGGGCGGCCACGGCTTGGGTTCCGTGAGCCCGCCGGGTGCAGGGGGCCCAAGAGGGGGGGAGGTCGGCGATGGTCTGATCTCGGAGCCAGTCGGCGAGGGTGCCACTCCCGCTCGGGAGTCGGGCCAAGGCCGCGAGCTCTGTGGCCAGACCGTCGGCCCGCCCACGCTGGGTGGCGGCGAGCACATAGGCCGCGCCGTAGGCCCCGGCGTCGGCATCTTCCGGGGACGACCGCAAGATGTGCGCGAGCTGAGCGTACAGCTGATGGCGGACCAGGCCCAGCAGCTGGAGCTGCGCGGGATCGGGTGGGTGGTCGTGACCTTCGGTCCACAGGATCCCGTGACAGGGCACCGATCCGTCTACCTCGGGAAGCGCCGTCCAGGTTCCGACGCTCTGGAGGAACACCCCGGAGGTGGGGTCGTAGGGGCGTCGAAGGCCCAGCCATCCCCGCAGGCCCGGAACGTCTACCGGTGCCCGTGCCACCCACTCCGAGCTGTCGTGATCGGCCTCTCCGAGCGCCCGCCACAGGGTGGGAGCGTCGTCGAAGCGTAGAGGGAGTGCCTCGGCTCCGAGGACCTCCCTGAGGATCAGCAGCTCGTCGAGCCAGAGGCTCAGGGTGTAGGGGGCGTCGACGAGCGCCCCGGGACGGGGATGTACGCCGCGGCCTGGCTCTGCCAGGAAGCTCTTGAGCGGGCACATCGTGCCCTGGTCGTCGCGAAGGAGCGGAGTGGACAGGAGGTCGTCGAATCGAGCAGACAGTCGCAGCAGGCCGAGGCGCACACAGCCCCGTACGCGTGCCTCGCTCACCCCGTCGGTCTCGAGCGCGACGTAGCCCTCCCGCATGGTGAGCTGGAGCAGCTGGGACTGGATCATGCTCAGGCCGGCCGTCAGGGGCCCCTCTGGGCTGTCCCGCCAGGCATGCCCGAAGCCGGGGATGGGCGGTGTGCCGAGGGTCCACTCCGGACCTGGGCTGGACGCCACGGGGTGAGCGGAGAGCCACAGCAGCTCCACGAT
>JAERSX010000524.1 GCA_016845285.1 Deltaproteobacteria bacterium
CACTGGCGGTCCACATCACACCCGCGTAGAGCACGCCCCTGAAGGGGTGCCCCTCGGCGGCCATGCCGTCCACAACGGGCTGTAGCACCTCGGCAAGCACTCGCTCGACGGCGCCCGCCGGGAGGTCCGGCACCGGGCAGATGGCCCCCATGCCTCCGGTGTTGGGGCCAGCATCACCCTCGAACCGCCGCTTGTGGTCGCGGCAGGGCCGCAGCGGAACGGCACGGCGCCCGTCGCACAAGGCGATGAAGGACACCTCGGGCCCCACGAGCAGCTCCTCGACGAGCACCGCCGCACCCGCTTCACCGAAGCGGCCCCCGAAGATCTCGTCGACGGCGGCGTGTGCCTCAGCAGGATCGTGAGCCACGATGACACCCTTTCCAGCAGCCAGCCCGTCGGCCTTGACCACGCAGGGTCCCGTGATGGCCGCATGTGCAGCTACAGCATCGGTGTGGACCGACCAGCGAGCGGTCGGGATGCCATGACGATCCATGAACTCCTTTGCAAAAGACTTCGATGACTCGAGGCGGGCGGCCTCCGCGCTGGGCCCACAGGCGTCCACGCCCTGGGCCTGGAGCCGATCGACCAGTCCTTCCGCCAGAGGCGCTTCCGGCCCGACCATCACGAGATCGACAGCTTCCTCGAGACACCAGCTGACCAGATCGCCATCGACACCACCGGCCTCTGCCGGAAAGCCCGGATTGGCATGGCTCACGGAGAGCCGCGTCACCAGGGGGCTCTGCTGGATCTTCCAGACCAAGGCGTGCTCTCGGCCGCCCCCACCCACCACCAGGACGTGCACGGGGCCTCCACCCGGAGGAGCTCCCACCGGGGCGCCGGACTATCGGTCCCCGCTGGTCAGGGCAAGGCGCAAGCCCTGTGCCTCTACATGGTTGGGATCCTCCGCGAGGATGCGCAAGAGCTGCTCCTGAGCTCCATCGATGTCATCCGCCTCGGCCAGGCCCTCTGCGACGACCAGGAGAGTGGACAGGGACGGGTCATCGCCCCGTACGGCCTTTCGAAAAGACTCCTCTGCGGCGTCTGGCTGATCCAACCCCTGGAGCGCCCGACCTGAGAGGGCATGGAACCAGCTGTCGCCAGGCCGGGAAGCCAGGACGACCTCGGTGTGTTTGATGACCTGCTCCCAGTTTCCGGCCTCGACCTCGACTGCGGCGAGCGCCCCATGTGCACTCACCAAGCCCTCGCGCTCCGAGACGGCCTTCCGAAGCAGGCCACCCGCCTGAGGGGCGCGCGTCGCGAAGGCGAGCAGCCCGAGAATCTCTGGGGTCTCAGGCTGTAGGCGCAGATCGCCCTGGAGTGCTTCCTGAAGCTCGTTCAGGAACGGGGTCCAGTCCTGAGGCGGGTACCAGACTCCGATGAGTGGGGTGCGCGACGCGTCCAGGCCAGGGTCCTGCAGACCGAGCTCGCGGAGGGTCTCCAGGGCGCCTGCCACATTGCCCAGGGTCAGCTTCAGCCGAGCAGACTCGAGGTGTGCCTCCGTCCAGCCAGGATCGGCCTCGATGGCCTGCTCCAGCTCGCTGGTGGCGGATCGATCGCGGTCGAGACCCCGATGGATTCGAGCGGCTCCGACGAGGAACCGGGCTTGGGAGCGGGCCGGCCAGTCGTCGAGGTCCACATCCTTGAGAGCGGCCTCGGCGCCGTCAGCATTCCCGTCCTGGAAGTCGACCTTGGCGAGCACGAGCGACGCCGCAGGATGGCCCACCGCTGCCTCGCGGGACTCGCCAGCCAAGGCTCGCGCCCTCTCGACCTCACCCAGCTCTCTCGCGGCCTCAGCAGCGTCGGCCAGGAGGTCGGCCCGACTGTCGTACGACCCGATGGCGTCGCGCTCCCTGGCCTGGTCGAACTCCACCAGCGCGCCTCTTGGATCGCCCTCGACCTTGAGGAGGATCTGGCCGGCGAGGTGCAGGGCATCGAGCCGGTCGAGGTCGAGCGCGCCCACTCGGGCCGCGGACCTCCGCGCCGCAGACCAATTGCCCACCTCGAGATGGGCAGTCATGGCCAAGCCATGGGAGGTGGCATCGTCCGGCCTCAGCACGACGAGCTGATCGGCATACTCCGCGAGGGCGGACCAGTCGGCCAACGCACCTGCGACCGCGGCTTGGGCCGCTACCACGGGGAAACGATCCGGCAGGCGCACCGCCAGAGCCTCCAGGGTAGCCGGGTCATTGGTGGCGATGCCTGCCACCAGCAGACAGTCAGGATCAGCCAGCGCCGGGTCAGGGCTCCGCGCGACGCAGGAGCTGGCCAGATTGGCCGCCTTGTCGTGCCCTCCGGAGGCGAGCGAGGCGACGGCCTGGGCCCGCAGCGCAGGCAAGCTCTCGCCGTCGATGGCGTCGAGGCGCTCCACCATTGCGCTCATCATGGAGACCGCTTCGGGGTTGCGCTCGAGATCGTGGGCAAGGGCCTCAACGAGGCCTCCCACCGCCTCTGGGTCCCTCGGAGAGCGCGCGACCGCTTGGCTGAAGTGTTGCCTAGCCAGGTCGAGCGAGGCGTGGTCACGCACCCAGAGGGCCGTCCTCCCCTCCACCAGGGCGTGCCCGACCGCACCGTCGAAGTCAGCATACTTGGCCTGGAGTATCGCCACCTCGGGATCACCTGGTAGCCCCTGCTCAGCGCGCACTGTTCGCGCGGCAGCCTCCTGGTCCACAGCCATCTCGACCTGACTTCCCACGGCGTCCGTGGCCTCCGTCAAGCGTGTCGCCACCCACTCGGCCCAGGTCTCGGGCATCACCAGGCCGCCGGAGAGAAAGCTCCACCCACCGAAGAGGCCAGCACCGGCCAGGCAAGCTGCGCCAAAGGCCCACCGCAAGCGTCGGCGCCCATCCAGGCTCTTCTGGACGAGGGTCGCCTCGGCATGATTCTTGAGCAGGTAGCTGTTGAGGTCGGTGCCCGGCAGGTAGACGGACTGGAAGTCCACGTGCTCGCAGAGCGGCTCGAATCCCTGCCCTTCCCTGGCGACCGGACTGTCGAAGACCAGGACCCCCTTGGCCAGACGCTCGACGACACCCTCGGCAGTCATGGGGCCGTGGGCACGCCCAGAGGAGTCCTGGGCCATCCACCGGAGCTGGCGGCGCGGCAGCTGATCGCCTGAAGTCCGGCAAGGGCCACAGATCGGCACCGGCCGTTCATGCTCCAGTCGCGCCAGAGCCCCGCAGACGTAGCAAGTGAGCAACCCGCTCTCCCAGCTGCTCCAATGCTACCAGCCGTCCGCCCCCGGGGCGATGAAACAGACACTCAAAGGACTGTGCACATCAGTGTCGAAAGTGGCGCTGACCGGTGAAGATCATGCTCGCTCCGGCCGCGTCGACAGCGGAGATCACAGTTTCATCGCGGATGGACCCCCCCGGCTGGACCACGGCTCGAACTCCGGCGGCGAGGGCTTCCTTCACACCGTCTGGGAACGGAAAGAAGGCATCGCTGGCCAACACCGAGCCCTCGACTGGGCGCGGGGCCTTGCTCACGGCCAGTCTCACACTGTCGATTCTCGACATCTGTCCGGCTCCCACGCCATTGAGCACCATGCCGCCGCCCTCGGCGCGGGCGAGCACGATGGCGTTGGACTTCACGCTCCGGGCCACACGCCAGGCGAAACGCAGGGCTGCCGCCTCGTCCTCATCGGGACTCCGAGCGCTGGCGACCTTCCAGCCCATGTCGGCGCCCACGTCCCAGTCTTGCAAGAGCCACCCTCCTTGGACCCGCCGCGCGTCGAAGCCGCCGGGGCGGCAGCTGGCCCAGTCCGTCGGCAGCTCGAGCACCCGCAGCTTCTCCCGGGGTGCGAGCAGCGCCCGAGCCTCCTCGCTGAAGCCTGGAGCGGCGAGCACCTCGAAGAAGGTGCGCGCCCGCCGGAAGGCGCGCACGGTGTCGGCGTCGACCGGCCGGTTGAAGACCACGATGCCCCCGTACGCACTGACGGGGTCGGCAGACAGCGCCAGCTCGAAGGCTGCTACCGGACCATCGGGGTGTACGGCGGCGCCACATGGGTTCATGTGCTTGACCACCACGCAGGCGCTCTCTTCAAACTCGAAGACTGCCCGCAGGGCGCCATCGAGGTCGGCCAGGTTGTTGAAGGACAGAGCCTTGCCCTGGAGCTGCGTGGCCCGGGCCAGAGAGCGGCCCCCCATCCCCGGGTCAGCGTAGAAGCTCGCACGCTGGTGGGGGTTTTCCCCGTAGCGGAGCCCTTGCATACGACGCAGCGGAAGTCCGGTCTCGGCGGGCAGCTCGGCAGGACCCGTCGCCCCTGCGTCTCCGAGCCATCGGGCGATGATGCCGTCGTAGGCGGCGGTGTGGCGGAAGGCCTTGACGGCGAGGCGGCGGCGGAGGGAGTCGTCGAGAGCGCCCTCGGTCACAGCCTTGGCGACGAGAGCGTAGTCAGAGGGATCGACCACCACGGCCACGTGCGCATGGTTCTTGGCGGCAGCGCGCACCATCGTGGGGCCGCCGATGTCGATCTGCTCGACGGCCTCGGGCACCCCTACGTCCGGGCGCGAGATCGTGGCCTCGAAGGGGTACAGGTTGCAGGCGACCACATCAATCCAACGAATGTCGTGGACCGCAGCTTCGTCTGCGTGTGCGTCCCGGAGTCCCAGGATGCCCCCGTGTACCCGTGGGTGCAGGGTCTTGACCCGCCCGTTCATGACCTCGGGGTGGCCGGTGTAGTCGCCCACCTTGGTGACCTCGAGACCGGCCGCCTTCAGCGCGCGGGCGGTCCCCCCGGTGCTGAGCAGCTCGAAGCCCGCGGCGTCCAGGGCCTGAGCGAAGGGCACCAGGCCTGCCTTGTCGGAGACCGACAAGAGTGCGAGCGGACGGCTGGATGAAGAAGGAGTGGCTGCGGACGACATCGGGGCTCCAAGGAGGCAGGCGCCCTAACCCCAGCGAGGCCGGCTCACCGGGGTCTGGCGCAACTGAAGCCGGAACCGTGACGCTCAATCCTCGAGCGCCCGCCAGGCCACCACCCGGACCTGGTGCGCGCCCACCACGAAGCCCGCCACCATCACCAGCTGGCCCTCGTGCCTGGCAAGCTCGCCGACCGTCTCTTCGACCAGGATGAGCTGGCTACCCGTCGCCCGGTCGTCGATCATCCAGTGGCTCCCATACCGCCGCAGGCGGCCCACATAGGGCGCTGAGCCATCGCCACCATCGGTGATGGTCCAGTCTCGCACCACGACACGCCGCCCGATGCGCTGGCCACTGACCCGAACCCCCAAGCCATCAAAGTGACTGAAGGTCGTGGCGTCGTCTCCAGCGAGGAGTCGCAGCTCCCGCCCATCGGGCTCTACCAGCACCACCCGCGACCCATCCACCTCGACGAGGCCGACACGTTGAATCTGGGCGGCGCAGGCCAGGAGCAGGAGCCATGTCATGGGTGGAGTCCGGAGCTGAGGGGCAGCCCGCAGAGGGCCGAGGCCGAGGAGGCGTGCAAGGGGGGGCTGAGCCGGGCCGTGATCGGTCGACAGTGCGCAGTAGAGGAGGTCTGTGATGACCTTGCCGTGGGCGCTTGGGCCCTATAATGGGGCTTGTTCGGGGCACGCGCCCCCTGCACTCCTGGGTACCCGAGGAAGCCCCCATGTTGCTCCTTCCCAAGACCGTCGGGCCGTTCACCCTGACTCAGAAGCTGGGCACCGGGGGGGTGGCAGAGAGCTACCAGGGAACCCTGGACGCGCAGGGCGGCCGCCAGGTGGTGGTTCGACGCATCCTCCCGTACATTCTTCGAGACGCATCGCGGCTCGCCTCGGCGGAGGCCCGCGTCCGTGACCTGCTCGGCGTCCGGCATCCGTTCCTTGTCCAGGTCCTCGACTGGGTCGCGGATGCTGGAGATCGCTACATCGTCGAGGACTGGGTCGACGGGGTGGACCTCGAGCGGGTGCTGAAC
>JAERSX010000525.1 GCA_016845285.1 Deltaproteobacteria bacterium
CTCCTGGGGTTGGCGGGTCTGCTGGTCGGCTGCCCAGCCCCCCCCACGGCGGACAGCGGCGGCGGCACGCCGGGTGCCGACTCGGGGGAGGTCGGCGACGAAGGTGGTGGCGACGAGGGCGGTGGCGGCGACGGCTACAGCGGCGACACCGGGGCATGGGACGGGGAGCGCCTCTACCAGTTCTACTGCCAGCCCTGCCACGGCGATGACGGGAGCGGCTCGATGTTGGGCCCGGACATCACCGAGCGTGTGTGGAGCTTCACCGACGCGGAGCTGTTGCAGATCATCCTGGAGGGGACGGACGGCATGTCCCCCATCAACCTGGAAGAGGACGAGGCGTCGTTGGTCGTGGGATGGATCCGCGAGAGCTTCCCGCCGGCGAGCGAGTAGCTCCGTCTCTCAGCAGCCGTTGGACGTCAGGTAGCTGATGTCGATGGTGGCGCCCGGGTCGGGGTAGGCGTCCTCGTAGAAGACGATGGCGTTGAGGCCTTCGTCATAGGTCCAGCCTTCGCTGATGTTGACACCGTCGAGTGATACCTCGACGCTGCCGTTCAGGGGGGTGCCACCCAGCGCGAAGATGGAGGTGGAGCCGTTCATGATGACGGCGGCCAGCTTCTCCATGTGGCCGTCCCAGTCGGTGTCGCAGATGTTGAGGAACACGCCCTCGGTCATCTCGACGGCCTCGATCATGCCCGTGAAGGGCACGGAGCCCTGGCAGGCGCCGGTGAGGTTCTCGCCGATGGCGTGGAACTTGACCATGTCGGAGTCGTCGCGCAGGCTCTGGGCGTGGGCCACGTTGGAGGTGGCGTTGCCCGAGCTGGTGTCGTTGTCGTTGTTGATGCCGATGAGGCTGATCTTGGACTCTTCCCAGAGCTCGTCCTCGTTGAGCCAGTCGTCTGCCTTCTCGACGGCGTTGAAGACCGTCGTGAAGGTGGCGTCGTTGTTCATGGTGCAGCCGCCCTGGTACATCTCGATGGCGGCCTCGGTGGCCTGCGAGACCGAGAAGGTCTCGTCGATGTAGTCGTAGGAGCCCTGCATCTCGCCGTCGGAGGTGCGCAGGAAGGCGATGCGGTAGCTCGCGCCGGCGTCGTTCAGCGTCTCGAAGAGGGTCGGGACGGCAGCGTCGAGGGTGGACTGGTCGTAGGCATAGATGGCGCAGTCGGCCACGTGAATGAAGGCGGCCGCCTTGGCCAGCTCGCCCACGGTGTAGGAGACGGTCTCCTCGCCGTCCACGGCGCCCACGCCCTTCAGCGCGGCCGACCAGGTCTCCGAGCCCGAGCTGAACTCGAGGACCGCGGCGTCGTCGCCGACCTTGTCGGGGGTGAAGTAGACGTTGACCTGGCGGGTGGAGTACGGCGTGAGCGTCCAGGGGAGGTCGTCGTTGTCGCCGGGCTTCATGTCGATGGCGGCGGTGCCGTCGACGATGAGGTCCTCGACCACGATGTCCTCGTCGCCGGCGTTGGACACGCTCACCGAGATGCCGGCGTCGCAGCCGACCTTGATCTCTCCGAAGTCGTACTCTCGGGGAGACAGGACGACCATGGGGCCATGACCCGACCCTGTCACCGAGGCTGCCGAGGTCCAGGTGTCTCCTCCGGGCGACGACAGATCGAAGCTGATGTCGGCGGCAACGTCGCCTACGCTGCTCGGCGTCCAGGTCACGTTGATGAACACGGGGTTGTTGTTGCCCAGGACCAGGGCGCTGGGTGTGCCGACCTCGATGCTCTCGTTGCTCGAGTAGGCATCGACGATGAAGAGCTCTTCGGGGCCGGTGTTGTGGAGCTGGATCTGCAAGGTCTGGCTCGAGAAGAGATCCTGGTCTCCGAATTCGAGCTGACCGGGCACGAAGCTTATGTCTTCTGCAGTGCTGCTGCCGGTGGTGGAGGTCTGGGTCTCCTCCGCGGTGTCATCCGGGGACGAACAGGCTGTCAACAGCAACGCGAGGACGGTGAGCTTGGCTGGCATGGCACCAGTTTGTTGCGGGATTGCCCGCGCGTCAACGCCTGGTGCGTCGATACTCGTCTTGTGGGCACGAAAGGAACCCTGAGCCCCTGGAGACGACGCCATCGGGGATGGTCGAGCGCCCCTCCATCGTCTCCCTCCGTCGTGACCGCGAAGTGAGCAGCTCAGAGGTGGAACCGGACTGAAGGCGCATTGACTAAGGTCTTCTCGACACCTCTTGGCCGTGAGGTTGAGCCGCCTTGGAGGAACGATTGAAGCAACGCCGGGGCTTGGCTGTGGTGGGCTCTGTGCTCATTGGTCTTGTCGTGGTCTGGTGGCTTGGCGGCTCCTCCGACCTGGCGCCCTCTTCGCGCCACGACAAGGCTCGGTCTTCTGGAAGCGAGCCTTCCGCCGAAGCCGAGCCCATGAAGACACACACCTCGAGTGGCCGGCGGGCGGTCCCGGTCTCTCCCGTCACTGATGCCGGGGCCCCCGCTCCCCACGGGGATGAGCCGACAGGTGACGATGAACCTGTGTGGACCGTCTCCTGTGCAGTCTCCCTCGATGCTCCCTTCGAGGGAGAGGTCGTGTTTCGGGAATACGTTCCGTTGGAACAGGGGATCATGCCTGTGAAGGTGCCCGCGAGGATCGACGACGGCACCTTGCGGCTCGCGGCGAGTGATGCGACGCACAGAGGAAGTGTGAAGATCCCGGGCTACCCCGACTTCAGTTGGGAGCCAGATGAGGACGGAGGCTGCCCCACGGTCTCTCTGCAGGTCGTCTCGGGAGTGGTGGGCACGGTGACGCCTTCCTGGGGCTCCGTCCGCGTCTCGGCCTGTCACAGCAGACGAGACGCCGATGACGATGGCTCTTTCTACATCCCGGCCAGCCCGGGCAGCTGTTCGGTTCAGGCAACCCGCAGCGATCCTGGTGGCATCGTAGTTCGAGGTGAGGAGGTGGTGGTCGAGGTCGTCGACGGAGAGGACACGGTGGTCAATCTGACGCTGCCAGACGAGGTGTGGGGCACCATCGGTATGACCTTGAGGCGCATCGATGGGCAAGATGTGGTGGAGGTGGACGCAGTCCGACCGGGCAGCGTGGCTGACAGCGCGGGGATCCAGAGCGCCGATCGCATCGTGTCCATCAATGGAGAGTCGCCCGTCGAGTGCGATCGGGGCTGGCTCTTCAACTGTCTGCATGGCCCGATGAACACATGGGTGGTTCTCGAGTTCGAAGATGGGCAGGTCCTCGAGCTGGAGCGTGACGTCTTGGTCGACGAAGTGCTGGAGTAGACGCTCCTGAGGCGAGGCTCCCTGGCACCAGGCTGGCGTTGGGGCCTGGGTTCGGCGGGGGAGACGTGAAGCATGGAGAGTGATGTCCATCGAGCTCTCGGTCGACGAGACCACTCGCTTCACCGCCTGGCCATCCAGCACCGCTCTGCTGTCCTATGGCGAGCTGCTCTACAGCGTGCAGGAGAGCGATCGGATCTGTTGGCATCAAGCCGAGGATGGCCTGCCTCGATGTGGATCCCCCCAGGCCGGTCGCATCCAGGATGGTGGCAGCGCTGCCATCTTCGCCCTCCCCCGTGTCAGCCGGGCGCAGCTCCCGCCGCCGCAGGCCCGAATTTCGGCCGGTACATCCGGGCCATGATGTAGAGGTACACCACGTAGCTGCCTGTTCGGATCGCCGCGTTCGCGTAGTCCAGCGGGTCGTTCCAGGGCATGACGAGAACCGACAGCATGCCGAAGCACAGCCCGAGGATGATGGACTTGACGAGCGGCGACCACGACTGGGTCCAGCTCAGGAAGATCCCGTAGATCAAGCCGTAGAAGCTGATGTTGAAGACGAACCACAGGACCCAGCCGATGATCTTCTGGTAGGACTCGTCCAGGTCCGGGAAGAGGTCGCGGCCGTTGATGTGCCAGATGGTGACCCCGAAGGCGACCTGGAACACGGTCAGGCCCACGGTCGCCAGGATCACGGCGGGCAGCCACCGCTTCCAGTCGATGGAGCGCCATCCATTCACGATCGACCAGGTCGTCTCGTCCACGTGGTCCTCCCTCCAGGGGTACCCTTTCCGGGCGGACCCACCGGGTGATATGTCACTGTGCAGGCTCACTGTAGACACCCACGCCGCGGCCAGTCCAGCCGGACCCAGCGGTCGCCGACCGACGGAATGGGGATGTTGCTGCCGGACGGCGCCCTGTGGCCCCTGGTGGAGGGGTGAGGGCTCGATGATATCTCTCGGACCGACCCTGGCGCTGCTCCTGGTGGCCTGCTTTCCCGAGGTGGAGCAGAATCCGCCCATCGGTCCTGGCACGGGCGGCTCAGGCGG
The DNA here is from genome assembly GCA_016845285.1 of Deltaproteobacteria bacterium. Lineage (GTDB taxonomy): Bacteria > Myxococcota_A > UBA796 > UBA796 > UBA2385 > BH17. The sequence goes on from JAERSX010000525.1 coordinate 4,277, forward strand.
CGGCATCGACAGCGAAGCCTGCCATCGGGGCGGTCTTGTTGTCGGGCGGGGCAACCTCGAAGAAGTCGTCGCTCCCGGCGTAGTCGCCCGTGCCGCCCTCCCGCGCGGCGAGCTCGTGCTCGGCTTCGGTGGGCAGGCGGTAGCCGTCGGCCTGATGGTTCCAGCTCACCCGCGGATCTCCGCCCGTCTCTTGTGCTTGGGCGCCCACAGGAGTGCTCGGCGGGCCGGTCGTGAGCACATCCCAGGTTCTCCGAGAGCCACGACACAATCGAACTCTTCACTGGCGGATAGGCGGCATTGTCGGTTTCGACCGAGTACATCTGAGCCACGAACCCCCAGATCTGGACAGTTCCGGTAAGGAACCCGGAGCCTCTTGAGCCTCTGAGACGATGCCTACTGGTCGGTCCGGCACCCTGGTTGATCGTGAGCCCCGTGGCATGGTTGCTCTCGAAGCTGCCGTGGAGCTAGGTGGGGAGGCATGGGCACCATGAGTGCTCTCATCGTGGGCCCGGCGCGAGCTGTGGCATCCAGCGTGTGGGCCCTCCTTCGGCCAGAGACCAGCCGCGGTGTGGGGGCGCCGCCTGCTACATGCGAAGCCTGCCAGGCCTCCGCCCGACGGTCTGCTCGAAGAGGGCCGTCCATTTCTTCCATGAAGTGGACGGCCATGAAGTTTCTCCGGAGGCCCTCGAGGTGTACAATGTGTGCTGGACAGACTCGGTCTCTGCTGGGCCTGGTGAGTCCCGCCTTTTGGCTGTGGCCAAGCGCAGCCTTTCGTGCCGCGGCCGGCTCTCGTATCGGATCTGAGGAAGGGACAAACACATGGTTCGCTGGAGCGAGATCAACTGGAAGAGCTTCGTCATCGCAGGCGCAGCGGCCAACTTCTGTAAGGCGATGACGTACCTGGCGACCGGCCACAATCCCACGAACAACGGGGCCGGGCTTCTTCCGAATGCGGATCCGACTGTACAAGTCATCGCGGGCATCTTTGTTTTCATCTTCGTTGGTCAGGGTCTCTACGAGCTGTTCTGGGTGGGTTTCTTCTCAAAGGTCGACTGGCCCTACCCGATCCATGTCGCGCTGGCCGGTCTGGCTCAGGCCTACCTGTCGTACATCATCATGCCGTGGTTTGGGGGTCCGTTCATGTACGGCGACCTGGTCGACACCCTGCTCATCTACTGTACCTACTGTGCGGTGATCAAGTGGCTGTACAAGCCCAAGGAGACTGCCGGGGCCGTGGGTTGACCGGACGTCGGGAGATAGGGCTGCCCCAGCTGGGGCCGTGTGGGCCGCCGTGGCTTGTGTCCAACCGGCCCTGGTCTGCACAGCATCAGACCTGATAGAATTTCACTCTCTCACCAAGACTCATTCACGCCTCAGGTGGCTGGGACCCAATGAGCAATCTATCACTGCCTGACCTCGTTCCGGACCCGCTCGAGGAGCCGCTGGACAATGAAGTGGAGGCAATGTCACGGATCATGGATGGGCTCACCGTGATCCTGAAGGGCGCGGGTGGTCCCTCCAACCCCTTCCGTGCGGCTCACGCCAAGGCGGTGGCCATTGCCCGTGCGACCTTCATCGTACCGGCTGACTTGCCACCACATCTGCAGGTGGGACTGTTTGCAGAGCCCGGCGAGCGAGCCGCCTGGGTACGCTTTTCGAACGCGAGCGAGCGGCGGCAAGTGGACACGAAGATGGACGTTCGAGGGATAGCCATCAAGGTGCAGGATCGCGGCACCGAGAAGCTGATCGCTGACCCGGGCTGCAACGACAGCCACGACTTCCTCCTCGTGCGCGGCCAGGGCCTGCCCTTCGGCACCATCTCGGACATGCTCGAATACCAGCTTGCGTACAACAGCGGCCAGCTGCTCCGCTACTTCGCATCGCCGCGTGTCGTTGCCCGCCTTCGTGGCACGCTGAAGGCGGTGGACAGGAGCGAGGACTATCTGGGTGTGCCCTTCTTCAGCATCGTGCCCTACCGCTTCGGAGAGGAGGCGGTGAAGTATCGCCTGGAGCCCAAACAAACGGGCAACACCGAGACCCTCGACAACCCCGACAAGTACCGGATCAACATTCGCGATGCCCTGGCGCGTGGAGAGGCCAGCTACGACCTCATGGTGCAGCGACGTAGCCGGCCCGATCGTCAGCCCATCGAGGATGCGCTGGTCGAGTGGACTGTGGAAGACAGTCCCCCGGAGCGCGTGGCGACCATCGTGCTCCACAAGCAGAACATCGAAGCGGTCGGACAAGACGAGCTCGGAGAGCTGATGCGGATGAACTGTTGGCACGCCCGTCCGGAGCACAGGCCCCTCGGCGGGATCAACAGGGTTCGACGTGTTGCCTACTTTCGCTTTGGCCGGGAGCGCCTCGAGCGTCGGGGCCTCGCCCCCGAAGCCTGCGACCCATTCGAGCAGTGAAGCTCGAGGCTACGGAGTGGCCTAGATCTGGCATCCCTGCGGAATGGTCGAGGGCCGAAGGTAGGTGTAGGGGAAGTCGAGACCGTCGTTCCGCTTCTCGATGGCGGCCTCGATCTCCTTGAGCCGATCTTGGAAGTCCGCGAGGGGCGCGGCCACCCGCTCGTCGGCGAATGTGTCGTCCTCGTACTGGCCCAGGGTGGTGTGCTGTAGGTTGGAGACCGAGTATGCGATCAGAATCTGGCTCAGGGCCACCCCCAGCGGCGGTAGCATCTCCAGCAGGTCCTCTTCGGTGGCGCCACTCGTGCAGGAGGGAGGCGGGGCGAAGTTCGCAGCGGGCATGGCCGGCGGGTACAGGATGGCGTTGTCCCAGGGTTGGTTCACGGCGTGGTGCTGGACCGACCCATTGAAGATGACGAGTGACACGGCATCGACCAGATAGTCCCGAGTCTTGATCATCCGGTCTTGTCCAAAGCTGTCCAGGCGGCCGCCGGTCGGAGAGGTCAGCTCATGGGCGAAGGCCTGGAGCTCTTCGTCTTGCTGAACGTCCTCGTCGGACTTGTAGTAGATGCCGATGTAGTCTTGGACCCAGGCATGGATGGCGTCGTAGAGCAACAGGCAGTCGTCTCGGTACGGATAGATGGGGAAGGCCTCGTGGTCGTCCACGCCTCGCAGGGCGAAGAGCTTGCGCGGTTCGAGGGTGGCGAAGGGGTGGGCTTTGTGTCCCCTCACCACGATGGTT